>JAWLDL010000361.1:0-3146 GCA_041686675.1 Spirochaetia bacterium
TTCTTTTCGATGGCTCCTATCTCGTTCGTCAGGGACTGGGATACCTTGCCATGCAGGCTCGAGCGCGTGATATCGAAAACCTGCGCCGCGACGGACGCGCGGACGCCGAGACCCTCGCATTCTTCGACAGACTCAAAGAGATTCGTTCCTTTGCCGGCGAGGAATTCGGACTCACCGTAAACAGCAGTTTCTCCCGCTACGTGGCGACCGACCGTGCCTACCTGGTCGATGTGGTTTCGGCGGTGAGAGACGACAGCTTCGAGCGGCATACGTGGCGGTATCCGGTGTTGGGGCGGCTTTTCTATCGGGGCTTCTATGACCGGGCCGGCGCGTACCGCGAGGCGGCGAAGCTTCGGAACACAGGATTCGACGTGCTCGTGCGTCCGGTGCGGGCCTTCAGCTCTCTCGGGTTCTTCTCCGACCCCGCCTACAGTTTCATGCGCGGATACGGCGAATACGAGCTTGCCAACCTCATTTTTCACGAGCAAATGCATGCGACCGTCTGGGCGGAGGGGCAGAACGAGTTCAACGAAGAGATCGCGACTTTCGTCGGTGAGGTGGGAGCCGAGAGATACATAGCACGGAAGTACGGGGCCGACAGCGAGGAATACCGCTCGATCTACCGCCTCCGGGCGGATCGTGACGCGTTTCGCGAGGTGATCCGGTCGGTTCACTCCGACCTGCAGGCAGCCTACGATTCGCTCGCTTCCCGGGATGCGCGGCTTGCCGCAAAGTGGGACATCTTCGGGGATGCGCAGGCGGAGTTTGCCGAGAAATACGATGAGCTCTTTTTTACCGACCGATATCGGGGTTTTGCCGAGGCGACGCTCAGCAATGCCTACATCGATTCATACATGAAATACAGCGGTGATCTCGGCCCGTACTATCGGCTTCTCGAGCGGTATGAGGGGGATCTCGGCACGGTGATAGATCTGTTTCGCGTGGCCGCATCCGCCCCGGGTGACGCGCGCGGATATGTGGCCTCCTTCCTTCAGCTCGAGCCTGATGCGAGCGAGTCGTCGTGAGCCGGGTCGCTGTTCTTCTGCTTGACGCCTCGGTGTAAGACGGTAACAATACCGCCAACGTCATGAGTATCACAGTCAGCGCCCTGGACATTTCTCGTCGCAGTGACCGACGCCGGTTCATCGAGCTCGACCGCTCGATATACGACGGCGATCCCTCGTGGGTACCTCCTCTGCGGGTGGACATGCACACCCTCCTCAACCCGAGCAAGCACCCCTTCCACGAGCACGCCGAGGTCGCGCCCTACATCGTCGAGCGCGACGGCGTACCGGTGGGGCGGATAACCGCCCACGTTAACCATCGCCATACAGAGCGGTGGGATGACGGCGCGGGATTCTTCGGGTTTTTCGAGTGCAGGAACGACCCCGAGGCCGCGGACGCCCTCTTCGAGCAGGCGGCGACCTACCTGCGGGGCAAGGGGTGCCGCACCGTGCGTGGACCCTTCAGCTGGTCCCCGAATGAGGAGGTGGGTCTTCTCATCGACGGCTTTGATTCTCCGCCGGTCATCATGATGCCCTACAACAAGCCTTACTACGCCGGGCTTCTCGAGCACGCGGGCTTCACGAAGCGCAAGGATCTGCTTGCCTACGAGATCCGCAACGCCGCCGATATCCCCGGTCGCCTGGCGCGGGGCGTCGAGCTCATCAAGAAGCGGCATGGGGTGACGGTGCGCCCGATCGATATGAAGCGATTCGACGAAGAGGTCGAGCTGGCGAAATGGGTGTACAACGAGGCGTGGGAGGAAAACTGGGGCGCGGTTCCCATGACCGATCAAGAGTTCGACCACCTGGCGAAAGACCTCAAGATGATCGTCGAACCGTCACTGGTTCTCTTTGCTTACGTGGGGGATGAGCTCGCGGGCTTCTCGCTTGCCGTTCCCGATGCAAACCAGGCCATCAAACAGGCGAACGGCCGGCTTCTGCCGTTCGGCATCATCAAAATGATGCGGTATCTGCGCAAGGTCAAATACGTGCGCGTGCTTGCCCTGGGTGTTCTCGAGCCCTACCGTAATCGTGGGATCGACATCGCCATGTACTATCAGACCTTTAAGAACGGGTTCGACCACGGCTACCATAGCGGTGAGTTTTCGTGGATCCTCGAGGACAACTACGCCATGCGCAATGCGCTCGAGAAGTTCGGAGCGCGCCCGTCAAAGACCTATCGCATCTATGAACGTGACCTATGAGAGTGCTTCTCACCGGGGCTACCGGCTTTGTCGGCTACAATCTCGTGCCGGCGCTCAAACAGCAGGGCCACGAGGTTGTGTGCCTCATCCGTACGACCAGTAACACTCGCCTGCTCGATGAGATCGGGGGCGTGCGCTACGTTGTGGGTGATGTCCGGGACCGCGAGTCGCTCGAAGCGGCGCTCGACGGCGTCGACGTGGTGCTCCACCTCGCGGGCGCGGTAAAGGCGGTCGGACGACAGGGCTATTTCGACGTGAACACCGAAGGCACCCGGAACCTCGTTGAGGCAGCCCTCGAGGTTCGCCCCGAACTCAAGCGATTCGTCTACGTAAGCTCCCTCGCCGCCGGTGGGCCGAGCAGTCCCGGTTCGCCGCGCCGTGAACAGGATCAGGACAACCCCGTCACTCACTACGGGCGCAGCAAGAAGGCTGCGGAAGATATCATCCTCGAGCACCGCGACGAGTTGCCGTCGGTGATTCTGCGGCCGGCCACTGTATATGGTCCCGCAGACGTGGCCCTTCTCGGGTTTTTCAAGAGCGCCTCACGCGGCGTGAGGGTGCGTTTCCTGTTTCGGGACCTGGCCCTCAGCGTCATATACGTGGAGGACCTTGCAACGGCGATCATCCGCTCGATGGTCTCACAGTTACCGAGCGGAGACCTGTTCTACGTGAGCGACGGGCGTGAGTACCGGCTTGACGACGTACAGCGCATTATCGGGGAAGCACAGGGACGTCGGAGCCGCAGCGTGCCGGTGCCTCGTGGTGCCCTCTTTCCGTTGGCGGCATTCTCGGAGATCGGAATCCGAATCAGCGGCAAACCGAGCTTTCTCAACTGGCAGAAGATCATCGAAGCCGTGCAGCCGGCCTGGACCTGCAGCCCTGACAAGTTGGCCACCCGCACCGGGTTTCGGGCCCGCTACGATCTTGCCGACGGGAC
>JAWLDL010000362.1:0-3139 GCA_041686675.1 Spirochaetia bacterium
CCGAGGACGTCACCACGGGATTCGGGTATGAGCATCTTTCGGTAGAGTCGGTACCGGATCTCCCGGCGGAGCTCGTCGGCGGCTTCCTCGTTGCGCCGGATGTCGGCGAGCTTGTTGGCGAACTGCGTCATGTCTCCGTTGAGGTAGTCATCGATTCCCTCCAGAAACAGGATGCCGGAGTTTGTCACATTGTCGAGGTAGTGCTGAATCTTCACCTCGAGGGTGATTGCGTTCTTGAACAGTATCGCCATGATGTGTCCCGCCTTTCTTCTTTAACACAATTCTAACATAACCTCTCTATCTCTCCAATTGCCGTAGGAGCGATGAACGCGCGCGGCAAGCGCACGAAACCGAGATCATCGGAATTCATGGAGAACTAACGCGCGGGATAGTGCAATTCGCAGCAAACCGGTCCACTATTAGCGGAATTGACTGATGGCCCGAGAGGGTCTAAGATTTCTGTAGGTGCAGGGCCGTGTCGACGTATTCGCACGGCACATGGACGCAACGTCACAAAAGGAGGACGTATGAAGAGAGTAACAGTAACGCTGGTGCTTATCCTGGCCGCAACGGCGCTGGTTTTCGCCGGCGGACAGGGAGAGGGCGAAGCAGCCGAGGAAATGGAGCGGGAAGGGCCCATCACGATACAGTGGTGGCACGCCATGGGTGGACGCCTCGGTGAAAAGGTCAACGATCTTGCCGAGGGCTTTAACGCTTCGCAGGACGACTATATCGTCGAGCCGGTCTACAAGGGGAACTACGCCGAGACCATGACGAGTGGGATCGCGGCATTCCGGTCCGGCAATCCTCCGCATATCATGCAGGTCTACGAGGTGGGCACGGCAACGATGATGGCCGCCGAGGGCGCAATCGTTCCCGTGTACGAGCTGATGGAAGAATCGGGCGAGCCCTTCGACCCGAGCGTGTACATTCCGTCGGTCACCGGCTACTACACGACGCCCGACGGCCGCATGCTGAGCCTTCCGTTCAACAGCTCCACGCCGGTGCTGTGGTACAACAAGGACGCGTTCCGCGAAGCCGGCCTCGACCCTGACGATCCGCCGGAGACCTGGCCGGAGGTAGCCGAATACGCTCGCGCTCTCGTGGACGCCGGATACAAGGGCTTCTCAACCGCATGGATCTCCTGGATTCACATGGAAAACCTCGCAGCCTGGCACGACGAACCTCTGGCCACCCAGGCAAACGGCTTCGAAGGATTCGACGCCGAGCTCGTCTACAACGAAGGTCTGCACGTCGATCACTTCCAGGCACTTGCCGATTGGCAGGACGAGGACATCTTCGTCTATGGCGGCCGCACGAACGACGGAAACGCGCTGTTCTCGAGCGGCGAGGTCGGCATGTATACCGAATCCTCGGCGGGCTACGGCGGCTTTGACGCCAGCGCCGAGTTCGAGTTCGACAGTGCGATGCTGCCCTACTGGCCCGATGTCGACGGTGCTCCCCGGAACACCATTATCGGCGGCGCAAGCCTCTGGGTGATGTCAGGCCACTCGGACGCCGAGTACAAGGGGGTGGCGCAGTTCTTCAACTACCTCTCCGAGCCCGCGGTGCAGGCCGACTGGCACGAGTTCACGGGGTACCTCCCCATCACCGAAGCAGCCTACGAGCTGGCCAAGGAGCAGGGCCTCTATGAAGAGACCCCGGCCCTCGAGACGTCCATACTCCAGATGACCCGCGCGGAACCGACGGAGAACTCGAAGGGCGTCCGTCTCGGCAACTATGGCGAGATCCGGACCATTCACTACGAAGAGCTCGAGGCTCTGTTCGACGGACAGAAGACCGCTCAGGAGGCACTCGACGATGCAGTGCAACGCGGGAATGAAGTCCTCAGGGAGTTCGAGCGAGCAAATCGCTAAGCGTTAGCATCAGCTTCAGATAGTACTGCGGGCCGGCGCTCCGATGGGCGCCGGCCCTCCATCGTCATACATACGAGGTGGTTCCGTGGCCGACCAACGCGCCGTATTCGATAACAAGCTACTACCCTATCTGCTCGTACTGCCCCAGATGGTCATCGTCGGGCTGTTCTTTCTGTGGCCCGGATTCCAGGCCCTGGTACTCTCCCTGTTCCGTGAAGATGCATTCGGAACACGCAGGGAGTTCGTGGGACTGGAGAACTTCGCCCGCCTGTTCGCAAATGATGCCTACCTCAACTCGATGCAGGTGACATTCCTTTTCAGCTTCTGGGTGATGATCATCTCGATCAGCTTCGCCCTCTACCTGGCCGTGCTGGCCGACCGGGCGGTGAAGGGATCGAAGGCGTACACCACATTGCTCATCTGGCCCTACGCGGTTGCACCTGCTGTCTCGGGCGTCATGTGGATGTTCCTGTTCAATCCGACGGTGGGTGTCATCTCCTACGGATTGGACTTCATCGGCTACGACTGGAATCATGCGCTGCGAAGAAGTCAGGGGTTTCTCCTGGTAACGATTGCCGCATCCTGGCGACAGATCGCCTATAACTTTCTGTTTTTCCTCGCGGGCCTGCAGAGCATTCCGCCCTCCCTCATCGAGTCGGCGGCAATCGACGGGGCGAAACCCGGGTCGCGGTTCTGGAGGATCGTCTTTCCGCTGTTGAGTCCGACGACCTTCTTCCTGATCATCATGAACATCATGTATTCGTTCTTCCTCACCTTCGGCATCATTCACCAGGTAACCCAGGGCGGGCCCAACCAGGCGACGAATATTCTCGTGTACAAGGTATATCGGGACGGCTTCGTCAACCTCAATCTCGGCAGCTCCTCGGCGCAGTCGGTCGTGCTGATGGCGATCGTAATCGCCCTCACCTTCATCCAGTTTCGCTTCTTCGAGCGGAAAGTGCATTACTGAGGTGTGACCCATGGCAATGGTAGAAAGAAATCCCGTGCTGACCTTCGTCACTCATTCGATGCTGGTGGTAGGGGTCATCATTTTCGCGTTTCCCATTTACATCGTGTTCGTGGCCTCGACGGTCTCCCTCGGAGAAATAATGCGGGCCCCCATGCCCGTCGTTCCCGGCGCACAGATCATCACGAACTACGTCACCGCGGTGACCACCGGCATCAAGGATTTCGGCGCCTCGGCGGGACTGATGATGCTCAACAGCACGATCATGGCGCTGGGCGTGAGCATAGGCAAGATC
>JAWLDL010000363.1:0-3139 GCA_041686675.1 Spirochaetia bacterium
GTCATCTCCTCCAGGGGCGCGTCCTGCTGCAGGCCGGCATTGTTGACGAGAATGTCGAGGGTGCCGAAGGCGTCGATCACCTTGGCAAACATGGCTTTGACGTCCTCTTCCTTTGATACGTCGGCCTGAACGGCGAGCCCGCGGCGTCCAAGCGCCTCGATCTCCGCGACGACCTCTGCCGCCTTGTCGGCGCCCCCGCGGTAGTTGACCGCAACATCGGCGCCGGCCTCTGCAAGTGCGATTGCGCAGGCCCGCCCGATCCCCGAGCTTGCGCCTGTAACAATTGCCTTCTGCCCGGTGAGTAGCTCCGGTGTCGTCGACGGTGGCGCGGGTCCTCGGTCTGACGCGTTCTGCATGCAACTCTCCTCGTTACTTTTATCTACAAGTTTCTCGCGAGTTTCTCGCAAGATAGTTGTGTCGCCAAGCAATAGTCAAGACCGCGAATTCTCTATATATTAGACCATGTGGAGGGAAGCCTCTGCAAAACGACACCACAGGAGGATGACCCTTGAAGAAAAGCCGTGTTGGGTCCGGCAAAAACAGCAGAAGGCGATGGGAGGCCCGCCGCGCGATCGCGCGACGACGGCAGGTCCGTGCCTATGATGAAGAGCTGCAGCATGTGGTCGATACGTGCCCGGGATACTTTCTCGGGAAAGCATATAAGAAGGTGACGCGAATTTTCGAGGACGAGTTCCGGTCTTCGGAGCTTACGATGCCCCAGTTCGCGGTCCTCGTGAATACCGGTATCAGTAAAACGGCAACCGGGAGCGAGATCGCCGAGCGACTCGGTTCGGATCTCAGCACGATCTCCCGCATCATGGACATCGTTGTCCGCCGCGGGCTCGTGGAGCAGCAGCGTGCCGAAGACCGGCGGGTCCGGGTATATCGGCTGACGCCCGAGGGCCGCGCCGTCCTCGACGAGGCCCTTGTGAAGTGGAAACGGGCCAAACGCCGCGTTCTCGCCGATATCGACCGCACCTCGTGGCAGGAGACGATCGGCACGCTCGAGCGAATGGCGGCATTGCCCGAATAGCGGGGGGGCGCCAAGTCCTCTGCGCCTGCAACAAAAAACGCTCCTTTTCCCTTTTCGGTTGTATATGCAAGTGTATATATTGCAGAAGGACGTGCAGCAAATGTACGAAAGGAGCTACGGCATGGCAGCTGAAAACGCAAACTCTTACGACGCAATCGTCGTCGGCGCAGGACAGGGAGGATCGCCTCTCGCAATGAAACTCGCGGGGCAGGGCAAGCGCACGGCGCTCGTGGAAGCCCGGCATGTGGGCGGCACATGCGTGAACTACGGGTGCACCCCGACCAAGACGATGGTTGCAAGCGCACGTGCCGCCTATATGGTCGGTCGGGCTGCCGAATACGGCGTCGGAGCGACCCCCGGGGCCGTAGACATGGAGGTCGTACGACGTCGCAAACGCCAGATCGTCTCCGACTTTCGCGGCGGAAGCGAGCGCGCGATCGATAACACCGGGAACCTCGAGCTCGTTCGTGGCACAGCCTCATTCACCGGGCCGAAGACGCTGAAGGTAAGCGGCGAGTCCGGCGAGCGTGAAATCACCGCAGAACAGATATTCCTAAACACCGGCACCCGCCCGAACGTCCCGCCGATTTCCGGCATCGACAGCGTGCCTTACCTCAACAATGAAAGCATTATGGAGCTCGATCGGGTTCCGGAGCATCTCGTTGTGATCGGCGGCGGCTATATCGGTGTCGAGTTCGGTCAGATGTTCCGACGTTTCGGAAGCAGGGTGACGATCCTGCAGCGTGGACCGCGGATGCTCCCGCGAGAGGACGAGGACGTTGCCTCGGAGGTGCTTTCCATTCTCACCGACGACGGCATCGAGGTCGTAACCGGTGCGCAGACGACGAGTGTCGCGGCTGCCGCCGGCGGCGGCGTGGAGCTGTCGGTTGAGGTGAACGGGGAGGCCCGCACGGTCTCCGGCTCCCACCTGCTGCTTGCTGCCGGCCGCGCACCGAACACCGACATGCTCAACCTCGCGGCTGCGGGCGTGGAAACCGACAAACGCGGCAGTATTCAGGTAAACGATCGTCTCGAAACCGGAGTCGACGGCATCTGGGCACTGGGCGATGTGAAGGGCGGCCCGGCCTTCACCCACATCTCCTACGATGATTTTCGCGTTATCGATCGCAATCTCTCGGGCGACGGTATGGGCACGATCGCCGGACGTCTCGTCCCCTACACGGTGTTCATGGATCCCCAGCTCGGCCGCGTCGGCATGAGCGAGCGCGAGGCCCGCGATGCGGGCTACAACGTCCGGGTCGCGAAAATGCCCATGACCTGGGTTGCCCGTGCGCTCGAAACCGACGAAACCCGCGGGCTCATGAAGGCGGTAGTAGATGCGGACAGCGAGCTCATTCTCGGTTTCACGATGCTCGGTATGCAGGGAGGCGAGATCGCCGGTGCCGTGCAGGTCGTCATGACGGCCAACCTGCCGTACACGATCCTCCGGGACGGTGCATTTGCTCACCCCACACTCATGGAGTCTCTGAACAACCTGTTTGCCAACTTCGAAGGAGAGTAAGCAATGGCCAGGATAGCAGTCGTCGTACTTGCCGATATAGAGTCACACGCGGATCAGGGTCGCGGGACCAACGCCCTCGAGCTTGCCAAAGAGGCGCAGGAAGCCGGCGACGAGGTAGCCATCGTCTTCGACGGCGCCGGGACGCGGTGGGTGCCGAAGCTTGCGGATCCGCAGAGCAAAATGAATCCCGTCTTCGCCCAGCTCGAGGAGAACGTGATCGGAGCGTGCTCGTTCTGCGCCTCGGCGTTCCACGTCAAGGATGAGATCAAACAGACGAACGTGAAGCTGCTCTCCGACTACGAGGGGCATCCGAGCCTGCGCGGCCTCATCGCAGACGGCTACCAGCTCGTCACGTTCTGACCGTGACGGTCTGACTGTATCACGTTCGCAGACCATGCCATGAGGCCCGCCATGTCCGCCGGCAGCAGCATCCCGTCCCGTGTTCTGGTGATGGTGGTGGCGGTGGCCCTCGCCGTCGCCTGCACGGACGACAGCGCCCCCGCGGATGCCCCCGCTTCGGGCACCGCTACCGCGGGCGCCGCCTCGACGATCACGGTGGGCACCTTCAACATTCACTACGTTGC
>JAWLDL010000364.1:0-3131 GCA_041686675.1 Spirochaetia bacterium
GTCGAATGTGAGCGCGCCGTCGCCCCCGGTAACCCGGGTCCATGCAAGACCTTTGGCGCCGTAGGTCGTCGCTGCGGACTCGAGCTCGTCGATCTGCTTTCGGGAGAAGTCCCCGCAGTCCTCGGCGACCAGTGCCTTCACCACGCCGCCCTCGGCGACAACACCCTTGAAGACCTTGAAGTCGCTCGCGGCCGCGCGCTCGGAGAAGTCGGTGAGCTCGAGGCCGAAGCGCAGGTCCGGCTTGTCGGTACCGAACCGGTTCATCGCATCGGCGTAGGAGATGCGCCGGAACGGAATCTCGACGTTCACGTCGAGGGTGTGCTCGAACACATGGGAGAGCATGCCCTCCACCACTGCGAAGATGTCGTCCTTGTTGACGAAGCTCATCTCCATATCTATCTGGGTATGCTCGGGCTGGCGGTCGCCGCGGGCGTCCTCATCGCGGAAGCAGTGGGCAAGCTGAAAGTAGCGATCGAAGCCGGAGACCATGATGATCTGCTTGAAGAGCTGTGGCGACTGAGGCAGTGCGTAGAACTTCCCCTGATGAAGCCGCGAGGGGACGAGAAAGTCACGGGCGCCTTCAGGGGTGGACTTGATGAGCGTCGGCGTTTCTATTTCGTAGAAGTCCTGACTGTAGAGGTATTCGCGCACGCGGAATGCCACGTCGTGGCGGAGGCGCATTTTTCGCTGCATCGAGAAGGACCGCAGGTCGAGATAGCGATACTTCTGCCGCAGGTCATCGCGCGCCTCGCTTGCCTCATCAACCATGAAGGGCAGGGTGCGGGCGGTCGACAGCACGCGGATCTCCTGCGCTTTGACCTCGATCTCGCCGGTCGACATCTCGGCATTTACCATGTCGCCGGGGCGCGGACGTACGGTGCCGCGGACGGCTACACAGTACTCGTGCTTGAGATCGGCGGCGGTGTCCTGCAGCTCTTTCGCCGAGTCCTCGTCCACCACGACCTGCGTAATGCCGTAGCGGTCGCGCATATTGATGAAGTGCACACCACCATGGTCGCGTGAGCGGTGCACCCACCCGTTGAGCACCACCTCGCGGTCGGCGTCGGAACGACGTAGATCGCCGCAGGTGACGGTTCTTCTCATTGTCTCCATGGGGCCGAATCTACCATGCCCGCACGGCGCATTCAACCGCGGCGCGGCTGCGGTGGATCGACTCAGCCCGGCGGCCAGCTCATCTGGCGACCGCCGAGGATGTGCGCGTGGAGATAGAGGACCGACTGCTGCGCCTCGGGACCGGTGTTGAACACGACACGGTATCCCCGTTCCTCGAGCCCGAGCTCGGCGGCAACCCGCGAGACGCCCTTCATGAATGCTCCGACGGCCGCATCGTCTCCGCTGCGAACATCGGCGAAGCTTTCGAGCTTCTTCTTCGGGATGACCAGTACATGAACGGGAGCCTGGGGGTTGATGTCCTTGAAGGCGTAGACCACATCGTCCTCGTAGACGGCCTCCGAGGGCACGCTTCCCGAGAGGATCTGGTCGAACAGGGTTTCTTCAGGCATGACTCACTCCTCGGTACGAGATTAACACGGGCGCCGTGCCACGTTGAAGTGCCGCCGGCCCCTATCGTCGTGCGCGGCTCCCGGGGCCCCGACATTGTGTGCAGCCGAGAACGTGAATGTGGCTGCGGGGGGCACGGTTGAACATCCGTGCGATGACGTAATCTTCGGGTCCGAGCTTTCGTTCGCACACCGGGCAGTAGCGCGGGTGCTCGTCATCGGGCGGGTAGCAGTAGGGGCATCCGAATATGTGGGTCAGGGTATCCTCGTCGCGCCGCGGGGCGCTTTGCTCCGGCGCGCGGGACGTGCCGTCCGCGGAGCCGGGCGCATCCTCCGCCCCGCCACCGCGGGGCTGCCGGCCGCCACTGGTGTAGACCACCGTGTGAAGCCGCTCGCCGCGCCGTAGCATCGTATGGCAAATGGGACAGGGTTTGAGGACCTCGAAGGAGTTGCGGCTGCGTTTCGCCATCCGATTGGCAAGGAACGAGTAGTCCGAGTCCCGCAGCTTGACGATGGTGTAGACAAGGTAACCGACGATGGCTGCAAGTGCGACGAGAACGAGGGTGTAGATGCTGAGCCTCCCCTTCCGATATCGCCTTCATCATAGCGAATTCCGGCTGAGGAGGGTATAGTAAGCCCCATGGACGGCCTCCACATCGTTGCCACACCGATCGGGAACCTCGAGGATATGACCTACCGCGCAGTTCGAACGCTGCGGGAAGTCGACTTCATTCTTGCCGAAGATACCCGCCACACGCGCAAACTTCTCTCACATTTCGACATTCATGCGGAACTCGTGAGCTGTAGGGCTCAAAATGAAGCCAGGGTGGCCGATACATGTATTGAGCGGCTTCAATCCGGAGAGACGGCGGCTTACGTGAGCGACGCCGGAACCCCCGGATTGAGCGACCCGGGGGCGGTGCTGGTCTCGAAGGTGAGAGCGGCCGGCTTCCCGGTGCGCCCCATTCCGGGAGCCTCGGCGCTGGCCGCGATCGTAAGCGTGGCCGGGTATCCGGGGAAGGGCGTGCGGTTCGAGGGGTTCCTCTCGCCGAAAGGCGGGCGCCGTCGGCGGCGGCTGCAGGAACTGCTGGCGATCGGCGATGCCTTCGTGTTGTACGAGTCGCCGTATCGGACGGTGAAGCTGCTCGAGGACATGGTTTCGCTGGAGCCCGACAGGCGGCTGCTTGTCGGACGGGAGATGACGAAGATGCACGAGGAATACCTCGAGGGAACGGCGCGGGAGGTGGCGGCAATCCTCTCGACCCGTGCACAGGTGAAGGGAGAAGTGACGGTCCTTGTCGCTCCTCGCAAAAAGGGTTAATATTGAGAGCGAGCGTGTCGATATGATAAGTGGTGAAGGGAAGGTTCTGTAATGACCATTGAGCCACTCGGTCCAATTGATCCAATTCACAAACTCAACCAATCGGGCAAAGCCGAACGGCAGCAGCGTACCGAGGGTAAGGATTCCGTGTCCTTCTCCGACGAGGCCCGATTGAAAGCCGAGGTGTATCGCGTCAGCGAGGAGGTCAAGGCCACCGAAGACGTGCGCGCCGACCGCGTTGCCGAGGTGAAAGCCAAGCTCCAGGACCCGAACTATATCGACGATAAGGT
>JAWLDL010000365.1:0-3128 GCA_041686675.1 Spirochaetia bacterium
GGGGCGGAGTCCACCTTCGGCAAGGTGGTCCGCATGGTCGAGGAGGCGGAGGCAAACCGCAGCGACGTTCAGCGAGTAGCCGACAGGTTCTCCGGCTACTATCTGCCGGTGGTCGCCCTCGTGGCTGCGGCAACCTTCATCGCGAGCGGCGACGCGCTTGCCACGGTCGCGGTCCTCGTGGTCGCCTGCTCATGTGCCTTTGCCCTTGCAACCCCGATCGCCATGCTCGCGTCGGTCGGCGCGGCGGCCCGCCGGGGACTTCTCATAAAGGGCGGCAAGTACATCGAGCTCCTCGATCGTGCCGATGTTCTCCTCGTCGACAAGACCGGCACACTCACTCTCGGCAAGCCCCGCGTGCTCGAGATCGTCCCCGCCGTCGGCGCCCGCGACGGCGACCTGGACGAAGACGCCGTCCTGTCACTTGCCGCCTCTGCGGAGCGCTACTCCGAGCATCCCATCGCGAGCGCGCTCAGGGAAGCTGCCGAGACGCGGGAGCTCACCCTCGACACCCCGAGCGAGTTCACGGCGATACCGGGCCTCGGCGTGCGCGCCACCATCGGCACGACGGAGGTGGAGGTCGGCAAGGTCACCGCAGACGCGCAGGCAGCCGCGGTGCCGGAGCGGGTCGGCGAGCTCAGCGGCGAGGGCGCTACGGTCGTCGCCGTCTCCCGGGACGGGACTCCCGTCGGCTATGTCGCGGTCGCCGACCGTATCCGGGAGGAGGTCCCCGCGGCGCTCGCGCGCGTGAAAGAGCTCGGCATCCCGTCCATCGAGCTTCTCACAGGCGACGCGGAGCAGACGGGCGCCCGGCTCGCCGGCGACCTCGGCATCGCACATCGCGCGGAGCTGCTTCCCGAGGACAAGATCCGGATCGTGAAAGAGTATCAGCAGCAGGGCCATACCGTGGTGATGGTGGGCGACGGCGTCAACGACGCCCCGGCGCTCGCTCAGGCCGACGTGGGAATCGCAATGGGAGCAGCCGGCACGGACGTCGCCGTCGAGTCAGCGCACGTGGCGCTTCTGCGCGATGACTGGGCGCTGATCCCTGAGGTGCTCGCCGTGGCGAAACGCACACTCCGGGTGGTGCGCGGGAATATCGGCTTCACCGCCGCCTACAACCTCGCCGGCCTCAGCCTCGCGGCAGTCGGTATACTGCCTCCGGTGCTTGCCGCCGCCGCGCAGTCGCTGCCCGACCTTGGTATCCTCGCCAACTCGTCACGGCTTCTGCGCCAGCGGACCGACCGATAGCGATACCTACCATGAGCCACTGCCGGTGACATTGCCGCTCGAGTCGTAACGGTACCAGTTCCCCGAGCGGCTGCTGACGTTGTGAATCGCCATGTAGCGCAGGGTCATGTCCCCCCACTCGGCCGGCCGCACCCAGTGCTCGTATCGCAGAAGGGCTCCTCCCAGATCGATGACCACATCTTTCAGCCAGTCGTAGTAATCGTCCGTACCGTTGAAGATATAGGTCACGCATGTGTGCGTTCGCTGCGCAAGGCTCCAGCCCGGCGTCCAGCCGGAGAACAGATCCTCTCCCTCGAACTCCTGTACATGCATGGTCCATTCCCACAGGGGACCGGGCGGTACGGGATCGTGGTCCGGGTTCGTGTAATGGGTGCGCCGGGAAAAGGTAAGGTCGAAGAGCATGAGCTCTTCGGTGCAGCGGCAGCCCAGCCGCTCAGTTCGGCAAGACCGCCAGGACCGGTGGGATACTCGGGCTCAGTATCGTAGGCGTTTACAGCCTCGATAATCTCGGCTACCTGTTGCACGTCGGGATCGGCGGAGGACTCTATTTCCGCAGGGATCGGGAAGGGCGGAATCTCGCACGCGAGCGGCGCCTCCGCGGCAAGCTCGGCAAGCACATCGTCGAATGAGTCGAGCTCACCGGCGGCCCCGCCGCCGGCTGCCTCACCGCCGACTAGACTGCATCCGCCGGGTAGCGTGCAGGTTGCGGAGAACATGCAGATTGCAGCGAGCATCCCCGGTGCCGCGACTGCGCACCGGGGGCGCAGCAGAGTCCACCTTCCGGCCCGGGGGCCTTCCCGGTGGCTCGATACGTTCGTTTGATCGGGTACCATCATGCCGTTACCCTCCATACGAGGGTCGGCGCGCCGATGCATGTCAGGTGGAAGTGTCGACGCAGAAACGCCCGGCCGACTCTACTTACATTCTCGTATCAGCCGGTGCGGCTGTCAATAACTCGGTGACTACGCCTCGGCGCTTTCCGCCTCGGCCCTCAACGATACTCTTTCATCCCGTCCTGCATGAGCGCGCTTCGCCCGCCGTCAGCCAGGACGGTGGTGCCGGTTATGAACGCGGCATATCTGCTCGCAAGGAATACGAACAGGGCACCCATCTCCTCCGGCGTGCCGAGGCGCCCGACGGGGTGCATGGCCTCGGTGCGCCGGCGTTCTTCCTGCGGGTCGGCGAATCGCGCAAACCAGTCGCGGTTGGCCTCGGTCTCGATGAAGCCCGGCGCAACTCCCACCGCCCGCACCCGCGGGCCCCATTCGATCGCAAGGGACTGCACGAGGGCCGTCATGCCGGCTTTCGTGACATTGTAGGGGAAGCAGCCCGGAATGGTTGCGTAGGCATGGTTCGAGGTGTTGACCATGAACACGGGCCCCGCCCCGTCGGGAGCTCGCGGGTCATCCGCGGCAGCGCGCAGATGCGGCGCGACCTCCTGTGCAAGCAACCAGTGCGAGCGCAGGTTCAGGTCGATGCATTCCTGCCAGTCTTCGAGGGAGCTCCCGTCGATGCCGGTAAAGACGTTCCGTCCGGCGTTGGAGACGACGAAGTCTATGCGTCCGAATCGCTCCACCGCGGCCCCGACCACCCGCGCAGGCCCGTCGGTATGCGAGATGTCGCAGGAGACATACTCCGAAGCGGCACCGTGCCTGTCGGCAGCCTCGCGGAAAGCGGCGGCTTGCTCGCTCTCGGGGCCCCGCCTGCCGCAGCCCACGAGGGCCGAGCCGGCCCGCGCGAACACCTCGGCAACGCCGGCACCGATTCCGCTCGTGACACCGGTGACAATCGTGACACTTCCCGATAGATCAACTGTCAGCGCCATCTCGCCTCCCATTCGCAGCTACACGTAGAATCCGTCCCGCATCTCCCTGACACCG
>JAWLDL010000366.1:0-3126 GCA_041686675.1 Spirochaetia bacterium
TTTTCGGGCGCCGACCCGGTGCGACGCCACGGCCCGGCCCGGCGCGACGCCGGGCGACCCGCAGGCAGTGGCTGCTACTGGCTACTGTTCACGTACTCGACCAGGCGTTTCGAATCATCCTTCAGTGCATCATAGGTTGCCTCGTACTGCCGCACGTACTCCGCGTACGCCTCGGTATTCTTCGGATTCGGCTGCACCTTCTTGGCGACCCGCACCATCTTGTCCGCTGCAGACTTCATGTCGGGGTAGATGCCCGCGGCCACCGTGGCGAGGATGCCGCTTCCCAGCGATACCGCCTGCTGTTCCTCGGGGATGGTGATGGGCTTTCCGGTGGCGTCAGCGTGGATCTGCATCCACAGGTCGCTCTGCGTGGCGCCGCCGCAGGCGATGATCTCATCGATGGCGAAGTTCTCCTGCTCCATGCGGTCGATAATCACCTTCGTCCCGTACACAACGCCTTCCATGATGGCGCGAAAGATGTGCGCGGGGGTGTGGCTGAGGGTCAGACCCCGAATGACGCCGCGGCTGTTGGGATCGACCCAGGGCGTGCGGTTCCCCTGCCAGTGCTCGAGCACCACGAGCCCGTCGGATCCCGGCGCGATCTTCTCGGCCTGCTCGTTCAGCACGTCGTAGACCGAACCGCCGCGCTTCTCCGCCTCGGCGGTGATGTCGGCGTTGAGGAAGTTGCTGGTGAACCACTTCACGACCGAACCGGTTGAAATCTGCCCGGCCTCCACGACCTGCAGGCCCGGGATCACCGCGTCGGGGAAGCTGCCGAAAAGGCCCTTCTTGTGCAGTTCCACATCCGAGACGCCGATTTGCAGCTGCGAGGATCCGGTGATAACCGCGAGCTTTCCGGCGGTGAGCGCGTTCACCCCCACCACGCCGACATAGGCATCGGCGCCGCCACCGGCAACGGGAATGCCGGCGGTGAGCCCCGTCTTCTCGGCTATCTCTTTGGAGATGGTACCCGCCACCTCTCCGAGTCCGACGATGCGTGAGGGCAGCTTCTCGAAGACATCGCCGAGACCGATCGTTTCGTAGAGTGAGGTGGGGAAGCCGTCCTTTCGACCGTTGTAGAACCAGCGCACCGTGGTCGTGTTGATGTTGGCGGTGATCTCGCCGGTGAGGCGATACACCATCCAGTCGGTATGCTCGAAGATCGTGTGCGCGTTCTTGTAGGTGTCCGGCTCGTTTCGCTTGGTCCACAACACCTTACACGGAAACCACTCCGGCGATACGTTCCCGAAACCGACATACTCGAGGGCTGGATCCCCGGTTCCCGCAATCTCTGCAGCCTCACCGGAGGCGCGAATATCCATCCACATGATGGCGTCCCGCAGCGGTCGACCGCTCTCGTCGAGGAAGACGACGGTGCAGCTCGTCCCGTCGAGACCGACGCCCTTGATGTCACCGGGCTCAACGCCTGCCTTGTCGATAGCGATCTTGATCGATTCCACGAGGGACTCATCCCACTGCTCGATCTTCTGCTCGGCCCAACCGGGGTGCCGGTGGTAGTTCTTGTTCTCGCTCACTCCGAAACTCAGGCAGCGACCTGTCTCGTCGTAGACACCCGTGCGGATACTCTCGGTTCCCCCATCAATTCCCAGCACGTAACTTGCCATCGGTACCTCCGTGATTACTCGCGATTGCTGCCACCAGTATACCATGCGCACCCCGCATCCGAAAGACCCCCGACCTTGACTGCAGCGTGATAACCTGTTATAAGAAAAAAAGATATGAGCTATTTTCTCGGAATAGACATCGGGACCTACAGCTCCAAAGGTGTGCTCGTGGGGGCGGATGGGCGCATAATCGCGCAGCACTCCATCCCGCACGATCTCGATATCCCCGAGCCCGGCTGGGCCGAGCACGACGCCGAGGGCGTGTGGTGGCATGACTTCGTGAACCTCTCAAAGGCGCTGCTCGAGAAGAGCGATGTGGGGGCGGGCGAGGTGGCCGCGGTCGGAACTAGCGGGATTGCGCCCTGCGTGCTGCCGCTTTCCGCGGAAGGTCGACCGCTTCGCCCTGCCATCCTCTACGGCATCGACACGCGAGCCACCGCCGAGATAGAGCAGCTCAACCGGGAGCTCGGCGTCGACTGGATCGTCGAGCACTCCGGCTGCGAGCTCTCCGCGCAGTCCGCCGGCCCGAAGATCCTCTGGATCAAGCATCATGAGCCGGAGGTGTGGAAACAGGCGCGATACTTCGTCACTTCGACCTCCTACCTCGTCTATCGCCTCACAGGGGAGCTCGCCATCGACCACTATACCGCAGCCTTCTACGGGCCTCTCTACGACATCGCAGAGCGCGGCTGGTCGAAGGAGGGCTGCGCGCCGGTCTGCCGCCCCGATCAACTCGCAGAGCCCATCTGGACGACCGACGTCGCCGGCCGCGTCAGCGCCGAGGCCGCCGCGGAGACGGGGCTTGTCAAAGGAACGCCCGTCATCGCCGGTACTGCGGACGCGGCATCGGAGGCGGTGAGTGCCGGCGTTCTCGAGCCAGGTGACACCATGGTGATGTACGGGAGCTCGGTGTTCATCATCCGGCTCTTCGACTCCCGACCCCGAGGTGGCGTGTTCTGGCCGGCACCCTCGATCCTCCCCGGCACCTTTGCGCTTGCCGCCGGCATGTCGACCACCGGAGCCATCACCCAGTGGTTTCGCGAGGAGTTCGGCGCGGAAGAGCGCGCTGCCGAGGAGGCGGGCGGGGAGAACGCCTACGCCGCACTTGCCCGCGAGGCGGCGGACATCCCCGCCGGCGCGGAAGGGCTTCTTGCGCTGCCGTACTTCAGTGGTGAGCGCACACCCCTGAACGACCCCGACGCCCGCGGTGTCATCGCCGGCCTCACGCTGCGGCACAGCCGCGCCCACGTCTACCGCGCGCTCCTCGAGGGCGTCGCCTTCGGCGTGCGACACAATCTCGAGGAAATGGCGGCAAGCGCGGACGGCAACCGAGGCGGCGCCGGCGGTGGGGGCGCCGGCGGTGGGGGCGCCGCCCGCGCGGATGCGACCGGCCCGACCGTTGCTGGCGCGCCGGGGGGCGGTGCTCTGGTTGCCATCGGCGGCGGCGCCGCGAACCGAGTGTGGATGCAGATCGTGGCCGACGTGCTCGGCCGCGAGCACT
>JAWLDL010000367.1:0-3126 GCA_041686675.1 Spirochaetia bacterium
GGGTGCTCGAGCGGTGCTACATGCCCGGTGTCGGGCACGCGCGCGGCCTGTGCCCCCTCTATTCTCAGCCCCATGCTGAGGACCAGATCGGGCCGGGCGTACTCATCCTTCTCTCCGGTGAGGAAGAGCATGGGGTAGGTTGAGTTATCGATGACGTCACGTGTGTCGGTCCGGGTCATCGTCGCGAGGATGGCACCTTTCGCCCCCACGGGGTCGAGCTGTTCGGCGCGTTCCCGCAGTGCCTCGTAGGGAGAACCTGCCTGCGTCATGCTCGACTCGGCAAAGAGCGTCGGGAAGTACTGCTTGATGAAGTCCTTCATGCCCTCCTGCTCGATGTGACGCACGAGCGTCGCCCACCACATGCGCTGATCGTCGGCGTCGCCGAAGCAGTGGCTGTTAATGAGAATGAGCCCGCGAACGCGGGAGGGATCCCGCTGCGCGAGCCGCAGGGCGACGTAGCCCCCCAGGTCGTGGCCCACGAGGTAGGCGGACTTGATTTTCTTCGTTTTCATCACCGCTTCGAGATCGTCTGTGAGAGTCTCGATGGTGTACTGACCGGAGCCGACGGGGCTTTCTCCCGCGCCGCGCTGGTCATAGATGATGCAGCGGTAGGTCTCCGAAAGCGCATCAACATGTTCCTTCCACATGGAAGACGTGAACGGGAATCCGTGGAGGAAGACAACGGGGGTGCCTTTCGCAGGGCCTGCTTCATGTACCGTCAGATCAGTTTTCGCCATGACAGGGCTCAGGATACGGTGCGCGGGGCTTTCTTGCAAGCTGGTGGAGCGGTGCTGGTTGACCGGCGCTGGTTGACCGGCGCAGGCGTTCGCACTACCTTTACCCGGTGGCAGAAACCTCTTTTCTTCGAAAGCGACTACCGTACCGCAACTTCAAT
Organism: Spirochaetia bacterium; assembly: GCA_041686675.1. Lineage (GTDB taxonomy): Bacteria > Spirochaetota > Spirochaetia > DSM-27196 > PWMO01 > JAAAOH01. Next base: position 896 of record JAWLDL010000367.1, read on the forward strand.
GCGGCATTCATACTCATCGGTATCAATCTGTTCGTGTTCTTCGTGACTCAGATTGCCCCCCAGACGATCCTCTACCTCGCCATGAATCCCATGGCAGTGGTGGACCGGGGTCTCATCTGGCAGCCCTTCACCTATATGTTTGCCCACGCGAGCATCACCCATATCCTGTTCAACATGCTCGGTGTGTTTTTCTTCGGCACGCAGGTGGAGGCGAGACTCGGCAGCTACGAGTTCCTCCTCTTCTACGGGCTTACCGGCCTCCTCGCGGGCCTCTTCTCGCTGGGCTTCTACCTCATGACGGGCAATGTCGGTGTCATCCTGCTGGGCGCCTCCGGTGCGGTCTTCGCGGTACTGCTGGCCTTCGCAACGCTCTTTCCGGATGCGGTGATCTTCCTCTTCGGCATCATCCCCATTCGCGCGCCCATCCTGGTGATCGGCTATACCTTTATCGAGCTGTTCTCCCAGATCGGCGGCACGCGCGGCAACGTGGCACACTTCACCCACCTGGCCGGGTTCTTTTTCGCCTTCCTCTACTTCGTCCTGCGGCTCCGCATCAATCCGATCCGGGTCTTCATCGACGACATGCGCTCCTGAGGCTCACCGGCGGGCGTCTTTTCGTCGATATTCTGAATACGATGGTTGTCCGACGCCTCCCGTGGATACTCCTGCTCCTCATGGCTGCCGCCGCTGCCCCGGCGCAGACTCAGCTCGATCGCAGCCCGCAGTACCTCACCGAAAGCTTCTGGGTGGACCTCGAGCCTGCGGTTGCCCGCGAGGGTGAGGAGTATCCGCTCTCCGAGGAGGCCGCGGTGCGCCTCATGCTCGAGGAGGCACGCTACGTTTTCGGCGGGATGATCTACGGCTTTCGCTTCCGCTACGTTCCCTCCGACAGCCGGCGCGAGGTCTCCGAGGAGTTTGAGCTCGAGCCCATCGCTGAGCTCCGGTTCGGCGATCCGCGACTATCGGTGCTCTCGACCCGGGACGAGGATTTGCGGCTCCATGGCCGCTTCGAGTACCGGCTGGCGGATTTTCAGCGCTCACGTCTTGCCGGCTGGCTCAGCGGTGACGTCCCGAGCGTCGGGGCACAGGGCGAGGCCCCGATCTGGGCGGGACACGATGCCCGCATACCCGCCATCGAGGACGCGATGCGGCTCGCGGTGCGAGGGCTCCTGCAGACCATGACCGACAACAAGCCGCGTGAGGCACGAGGCAGCCTCATCCTCCTCGGCTCACCACGCATCTATGTGCGAAGCGCCGCCTACCAGGCCCGTGTGGATATCAAGGTGAAGGTGGACGAGATCCGGCAGTACACCGTGTACTGACGGGCCGGCCGGGGTCCGCCGCCGCCCACCGGGGCCGGCGCCGCCGCCCCGGAGCCCGCGCTACCCCAGCCCGGCGGCCGCGAAAGCAGCGCTCACCGCCACGGCAAAGATCGCTCCAACAGCGATCCCCGCCAGGATCTCGCCGATCGAGTGTCCGACCATTTCCGAGAGTTCCGCCCGCTCCTCTGCCGGGAGCTGCCGCTGCAGCCGGTTGAGCACCTCGGCCTGCCTCTCCACATGACCGCGCAGGCGGTAGGCGTCGTAGAAGACGATGGCGGAGAAGACGAACGCCACGGCAAAGAGCTCGGAGTCGAACCCGCGCGCGATGCCGACCGACACGGTAAGGGCGGTGACGAAGGCGGAATGGGAGCTCGGCATGCCGCCGGCGGTCGTGAAGTAGTGAGGGGAAAAGCGGTGGTCGCGTATCGAGTACGCGACCACCTTGAAACTCTGACAGAGTATCTGGGTTGTAAGCGCTACGAGGAGCGGCAGAGCAACGGGCATGCGCTATCCTGTGCCTACATCAGCCGGGCGCGGATCTCCGCGCTGACGTAGTCGAGTACGGCAACGGTAACCGCGATGAACCACACCGCGATACCGGCGGCGCGGTAGTCGAGCAGTCTGATGTACTGCACGAGCAGGAATCCGATGCCGCCTCCTCCGACCAGACCGATGACCGTGGACATGCGAACGTTGATGTCCCAACGGTAGATCGAGAAACTGATGAAGGGTGAAATCATCTGCGGAATCACCGCGAATACGATGGTCTGGATGCGGTTTGCTCCCGTTGCCTGCACGGCCTCGATCGGTCCGTGGTCTATGCCCTCGATGGCTTCCGAGTAGAGCTTTCCGAGCGCCGCGATGGAGTGCAGGGTCAGCGCCACGATACCGGCGAAGGGCCCGAGACCC
>JAWLDL010000368.1:0-3124 GCA_041686675.1 Spirochaetia bacterium
GGAACCCGGGGACGCCGACTGGATTCGGCTCGAGAGCGCACAGACAGGACGAAGCCACGCCGAACGTACCGAGGTGCATATTCTCCACGCCCGTGCAACCTCGCCGGAGCGCGCGATGCAGATGCAGGCGCTCTCGCGGGTGCGCAGCCTCGTCGAGGCGAACGACCCCGTCTCCCGCTTTCCGGAAGTCACAGAGATCATCTCGATTCTCGTACTCGAACCCTATCGGGTGGGGCGATACGGGGGGGACCCCGCCGACCCGCCCTCCGAGACGGGAAACCCGGCCGTGCGAATCGCGGCGCTGGAACTTCTCGGACGGATCGGCGGGCAGGAGGCGTACGATGTCGTGGTAGAGTCCCTGCGGATGGAGCGCGACCCCTCTGTCCGCGCGGCCGCGCTGCGGGTGCTGCCGGGACTCGGGGTACCGCCCGCGGCGGAGCTTCCGGGAATCCTCGCCCGAACCATGCAGCGAAGCTCGGGCGACCCGGCCTCGCTGCGGTCGGCACTCGAGGCAGTCCGTGCCCTCCATGCCCGCTACGGCTTCATGGACACCCCTGAGCTCTTCACCGCCGTCATCGACGTGGCGCAGGGACCCTACACCGCCGGCCTGCGCCGGGAGGCATTCGAGGTGCTGGAATTGCTTCGGGAGTGACGGTCGGATCTCGCTGAGCCCGGCCCGGCCCTTTCAGTTACGGCCCCGGCCCGCCGTCAGTTCAGCTTTGGTCCCGGGCCGTGGTTCTGGGAGTGTACTGATCGCCCTCACGCCGGTCGACCAGCTCGTTGGTAAGCTTGTCGGCAAGCCGCTGTATGGCCGCATCCAGATAGTCTTCGTCCTGGATGCGCTGTTTGAGTGCGCGTATTCGTTTGGGGTCAGGCTGTTTCGCGATTCGTACCATGTTTACTCACCGACGGCGACAGTCATGTGCCGAACCGTACGTCCGCCGTCGGCGAGGAACAGAAGCTCGTATCGCCGGCGGAAGGTCGCCAGGACGGGGTAGCGCTGCAGGTAGGCCTGCGACGTGAGACGAAGCCGCCGGCGCTTGCGCGCATCCACTACCCGGTCCAGCTCGGTTATCGGCATCCGTTCCCAGCTCTTCACTTCCACGAACGCAACCGAGTCGTCCCGCACAGCTATTATATCGACTTCTCCGTGCCGGCATTTGAAGTTTCTTTCGAGAATACGGTAGTTCTTCTGCTCGAGGTATGCGGATGCGGCCTCTTCGCCCCGGCGCCCTTTCGCCGTCGTGCTTTCAGACCCGTGCCGGATATGTCACTCCCCGCGCTGTTTCGAGATTTCCCGTGGGTCTACCGCCTTGGCGATGAAGAATTTCTTCTCCTCGGCGAGGTCCACAACCGCCCCCTGATCGTCCCGGTACTCGTGACCGTTCTCGCCAATCATGATCTTCACCCTCGGCTTCAGCGGAGCGCTCCGGTTAATCTCGACCACGCGTCCGATCGAGCTGTCGTTGAGCAGGACCACACTGCCGACCGGATAGATTCCCATTGTTCGAATGAAGACCTTGAGAACCTGGGGATCAAAGCGGCGGCCGTTGTCGCTGAGGATGTTTCGCATGGCGGTGTAGCCTATCATCGAATTCCTATACGGCCGTTTTGAGATCATTGCTTGAAATGAGTCGACAACAGCGATGATACGGGCGAACAGAATGATGTTTTCACCGGAGAGCATCTTCGGATACCCCTGCCCGTCCCATCGCTCCTGGTGCTGCAGCGCCGCGCGGCCGATCTCCTCGGGGTAGCGCAACTCGCGGGTAATGATCTTGTAGGAGTGTACGGGATGCGTGCGTATCGTCTGAGCTTCCTCGGCTGTGAGCTTGTCTTTCTTGTTGAAGATTTCGGGGGGCAGACGGAGCATGCCGACATCGTGGAGCAGCGCCGCGGTGGCGAGATGGATAAGCCGGTGCTTTGCCATCGCCAGGCTCGAGCCGATCGGTGTGGAGATGATTGCGGAGTTCAGTGCGTTGTCGACATCGGTCATGGCGCCCTGAAAGCCGTAGAGGATGTACTCGATGGTCTGATTGGGGTACTGCTCGAGCAGTCGAAACATGGCATCGACGACCGTGTCGATGTCCGAGGTCTCGACCGGATCGTAGTTGCGGATCTGCTCGAAGATCGACCGCAGTTGGCGGCGGAGCCTGGTATGGGTCTTCATCACCAGCTCGTGTTCCTGGGTATTGAAGGCCCGCATGAAGAAGGTGTTCTCCTCCTGCCCCTCGTCGAAACCCTCCGAGAGCATTTCCCCCTCGGTGGTCACCTCGGAAATCTGCCACTTCTGCAGGCGTTGGATGTCCTTCTGCCGGATGGGCACTCGCGGAGGCACGAGAATACTCTCCCCGTCGATGTACACGGGTTTGTCGAACTGTTGCCCCGGTTTCAGTTCCGAAACCTTGATACTGCGCATTACCTCGCCCGCCCTTCCGCGCGTAGCACGAAGGCAAGTATCTCCGCTACGGCCCCATAGAGGTCTTCCGGAATCAGTTCTCCGATATCGAGAAACACCAGAGATTCCGCGAGTGCGGGATCCGCAACAATCCGGACGCCCGCCTCCTCGGCCACTCTCTGAATCCGCTCTGCCACATGCGCCGACCCTTTTGCGACGACAAGGGGTGCCGGCAGAGTCTCGTCGTACCGGAGGGCAATCGCCTTCTCCATATGCTCCCGCTACGCTTCGGTGTCGATGCCCCTGAGTATATCCACACTTTCACCCGTTGAAAACCCGTCAAAATCCCCCTCCGGCACGGCATCCACACCGCCGAAGCCGAGCGGTCCGAGTCTCTCGGTGAGCTCTCCGAGGAGATCCGCCGGAGGCGCCTCGCCGCCGGGATAGAAGACCCGCGTTCCACCGCCGGCCCTATCGCTCGGCTGGGCGCCGGCCCCGCCGCCGGACTCACCGCCGCGGCGCACGAGCTCGAACTCCCACCGCCCACGCTTCCCCTCGGCCGAGACGGCCGCCCGATCGAAGGTCGGGCGGTTACCGGAGAAGTGAACGCGGATGCTTCCGTGGTAGCTCTGCCCGTCGCCGGCATCGACGGAGAAGGGAACCACGATCCAGTGACCACCCTCGCCCCTGAGGTGGTTAAAGGCGTGAATGAGGCCGATGACCTCA
>JAWLDL010000369.1:0-3116 GCA_041686675.1 Spirochaetia bacterium
TGTGCCGGTGGTGTCCATCCTGCAGGAGTCACTTGGGATCCCGGCGTTTCTGCACAATGACGCCAACGCCGGCGCCCTGGCGGAGTGGTTTTTCGGCGCAGGTCGCGGGTACTCCAATATCGCATTCCTCACCTTCGGGACAGGCATGGGCGCCGGGCTCATTCTCAACGGCCGGCTGTACGCCGGCACGAACGATCTGGCCGGCGAGATCGGGCATGTGCGCATGACCCCCGACGGCCCGCTCGGCTACGGCAAGCCCGGCTCCTTCGAGGGATACTGCAGCGGCGCAGGCATTGCCCGGATGGCCGACCGCGAGGCACGCGAGGTGGTGGAAGCGGCACGCGCCGGTGATGCGGATGCCCGCGCCCTCCTCGAGACAAGCGGGGAGTACCTCGGGCGCGGGCTTGCGATTCTCGTCGATGTGCTCAACCCCGAGCTCATCATCATCGGGGGGATCTACGCCCGCGCGCCGGAGATGTTCGCCGATGCGATGCAGCGCCTCCTGAACGCAGAAGCCCTGCCCGGCGCCGTTGCGCGCTGCGAGGTGCGGCCGGCCGCACTCGGAACCGAAGTCGGCGACTACGCGGCGCTCTCTGTGGCACTCTACGAGCTCGGCCGAACGAACGGAGGAAATGAAGATGGAACTCAATAGCGGCGCCCGTGAGGCGATCGATCACATGCTTTCCCGTCACACGGCTCTCGAGCCATGCAGACGCGACATAGAAGCGGCGATAGGTCTGGTCGTTGCCGTCTACGATGCCGGCCACAAGGTGCTCACTGTCGGCAACGGGGGCAGCTCCGCCGACGCAGATCACATCGTCGGCGAGTTGATGAAAAGCTTTGCGCTGCCGCGCCCCCTTTCCGCGGATGTCACCGCGCGACTTGCCGCGGCCCCGATAGACGACGAGATCAGGAAGCGCCTCACCGACGGGCTCGAACAGCCTCTTCCGGCAATCAATCTTACCTCTCACACCGCCCTCACCAGCGCGTTCTCAAACGATGCCGATCCGGGACTCGTATATGCCCAGTCGCTTCTCGGCTTCGGTGCCGAGGGGGACGTTCTCATCGGCCTTTCGACCTCGGGAAACTCGCAGAACATCGTGGCGGCAGCCGCACTCGCCCGGTCGATCGGGGTGAGCGTGATTTCCCTCACGGGCTCACGCGGCGGGCGCCTTGCCGAGCTCGCGGACGTCGCGATACGCGTTCCCTCCGACACGACGGCCGACGTGCAGGAGTATCACCTGCCGATCTACCACTGCCTGTGCGCGGCGGTCGAGGCGCAGTTCTTCGGATAGCGTCCCGCCGCTCGGCCCCCGCTTGCAGCGCCCCGCACTTTGCGCTATGGTGCCGCCCATGACGGCGCCGCATCACCCGTCGCAGTCTCCGGGGTATTCGCTCGATGAGATCAGCGCGGCCCTGAAGTCCCACTTCGGCTTCTCGTCCTTTCGCGCGCACCAGGAGGAGATCGTCTCGGCCATCCTCGCGGGGCGCGATCTCTTTGCCGCCCTTCCCACCGGCGGGGGAAAGTCGCTCTGCTATCAGCTGCCCGCCCTCCTCACCCGCGGCCTCACTGTCGTGGTGAGCCCGCTCATCTCCCTCATGAAGGACCAGGTCGACGCCGCGCGGGAGAACGGCATTGCTGCGAGCTTTCTCAACAGCACCCTCGAGCGCGAGGAGATTCACCGGATCTGGCGTGAGCTCTCCGAGGGGAGCATCCGTCTGCTCTACGTCGCGCCGGAGCGGCTCTCCCACCCGCGCTTTCGCGCCGACCTCGCATCACTCAATGTGACGCTCTTTGCCGTGGACGAGGCGCACTGCATCTCCGAGTGGGGTCACGAGTTCCGCCCCGACTACCGCGCCCTCGGAAGCCTCCGCGACGACTTTCCCGGCGTGCCGATCGCCGCCTTCACGGCCACCGCCACCCGACAGGTACAGGATGATGTGATACGCCAGCTCAGGCTCGCCGACCCCGTCGCGGTGCGCGGCAGCTTCGACCGCGCGGAGATCTACTACGCAGTCGAGCCCAAGGACAGGGTCGACCGCCAGATCCTCTCTTTCGTCGAGCGCCACCGCGGGGAGCCGGGGATCGTCTACCGCCAGAGCCGGGCGGACGTGGAAAAAACCGCCGCCGTCCTCGCAAACAAGGGCCTGCGCGCGGTCGCCTACCACGCCGGACTCGAGCCCGACGACCGCCGAACGCGACAGGACGCCTTCGTCCGCGACGAGGTGGAGATCGTCGTCGCCACGATCGCTTTCGGGATGGGCATCGATAAATCCAACGTGCGATGGATCGTGCACGGTGACCTTCCCCGGAGCGTCGAGGCCTACTACCAGGAAACGGGGCGCGCCGCCCGCGACGGCGAGCCGGCCGACACGGTCATGTTCTTCGGGCCCGGCGACATTCAGAAGATCCGCTACCACATCGACCGCATGGAATCAGACGAGGAGCGCGAGCGCGCGGAGGGGCGGCTGCGGGAGGTGCTTCGCTACGCCGACTCGGGCGTCTGCCGCCGGAAGCTTCTGCTGGCACACTTCGACGAGGAACACCCCGGAGATTGCGGGAACTGCGACGTGTGCACCGGCGTGGTCGAGCGGGAGGATCTCTCGGTGGCAGCGCAGAAAATCCTCTCCGCCGCCCATCGCACCGGGCAGCGCTACGGCGGCCATCACCTGGCAGACATCGTGACGGGCACCGCAACCGACCGCATTCTCGAGCTCGGTCACAACGACCTGCCGACCTTCGGCGTCGGCCGCGACCGCGACAGGAAATGGTGGCTCGGGCTGCTGCGCGACCTCGAAGGAGCGGGCTGCCTCGAGCGCGCCGACGGCCCCAAATCCGGGTTCAGGATCACCGCCCGGGGGCGGAACGTGCTCCGCGGACGCGAGTCCTTCTCGGCGGCGCGCAGGGCGGCACCCGCGGCCACCGCCCGCGGCCCCGGCCCGGGTCGCGACGCCGACGCAATCCACGACCGCAGGCGGGCCGACGAGGAGCGGCTCTTCGAATGCCTCAGGAGCCTGAGGCTCCGCCTCGCCCGCGAGCGCGGTCTACCGCCCTACGTGGTATTCAGCGACAAGAGCCTGCGCTCCATCGCCCGCAACCGCCCCACCGACGAGGC
>JAWLDL010000370.1:0-3101 GCA_041686675.1 Spirochaetia bacterium
CTGTTTTCCGCTTCGAGATTGAGCCGCGGCGAGGCACGAAAAAGCCCTTCCGGTAAGTCACCGAAAGGGCTTTCGTACGATCAGTAACTACGTCAATCAGACGCGGCCGTAACGGCGATCAGCGTCGACACGCAGCCAGGTTATTCCCAGTGCGAGAGCCAGTCCACCAATGGTAAGAACGGCAAGCATCATAGCTGTCCTCCTTATCAAAGTAGTGGGCCGGAAACTTTCCCTTTTCCGTTTTCAAATAGCGACTTACCTTCAGACGCCGCTATTTCCCTTTTCGACCGTCCGGATTCGAACCGGAGCCGCCGGAATATCGTCCGGCGCAGCCCGTGTGCTGCGCGGCCGGAGCGCCCTGGGAACAATCAAAAGATATAAAATTACCGATTCGGTGTCAACCGGAAAGTTGCTCGGGACGGAAAGATTTTCTACCTTCTACCGCTATGGACACACAGACATTCGAACAGGGATACGACACCGAGACCTACGTAGCGAACCTCAGGAATTACCGCACCTTCGTGAAACGACTCATGGGCGAAGCTTCGGCAAACGACGATCATGTGACGGCCCTCAAAGACGCCACCGAAGGCGCGAATGCGCCGGTGCGGGCAACGATGATGACCGAGGACTGGTGCGGGGACTCCGCCTGCAACACGCCCGTGCTCGCCGATCTCTTCTCGCGTGCCGGGATCGAGTTCCGCGTCTTCCGGGGATCGGAACAAGCCGATCTGAAAGAGAAGTACAACAGCGAGGGCGCAACACACATCCCGGTGGTGTCGCTCTGGGACGGCTCCGGACGCGAGCTCGTTCGCTGGATCGAGGCCCCCGCCGCCGTCGGCAGCAAAAAGACCGAATGGAAAGCGCAGCACCCGGAGTTCACCGAGCTCTACGAAAAACAGAAGACCGACAAGGACGCGGCGAAGAAGTTCGGTACCCTCTACCGGCAGTTCATAGAAGAGATGGCTGAGTGGTACAAGGCCGGCGACTGGGACGAGACGACCCGCGAGATCGTGGAGCAGCTTCAGGAATCGACGAGCAGCACCTGAATGTCGCAGACGTTGGTGTTGGTCGGGCCGGTACGAATCAGCGCGCCGAGGCCGTCAAGATAGGGGTAGGCGTCGTTTTCTGCGAGGGCCCTCTCGAGAGCCGCGGGGTCGCCGCCTGCACGCTCCACGATATCGGCGTCAAAATAGGCGCCCGCTGCATCGGTGGGGCCGTCGTTTCCGTCGGTAGCAACGCTTGCAAAGATGATTCCCGACGCGGCGGTCCGCGCTGCGTTGCCGGCAGCTCCGGGGGCCGAGCCGCCGCCCTCGGGCCGCATGCCCTGCAGTGAGGCCACCATTTCCCGGAGCGCCGATAGCAGAAGCTCCTGATTCCGCCCGCCGCGGCCGTCGGCGTTACGGAGGGTGACCGTCGTCTCGCCGCCGGCAAGCACGCAGACAGGCGGCGCTGCGAGCATCCCGTTCTCGCGCACATCGCGGGCAATTGCCGGAAATACCTTGGCCACCTCCCGCGCCTCCCCCACCAGCCGCGAGGTGAGCACCACTGTGGTGTATCCGGCCTCCCGGGCCGCCTCGGCCGCCGCAAGCAGCGCCTGGGTGTTCGAGCCGATCACTACGTTGTGCACGCGCTCGAAGGCGGCGTCGCCGGGGCCGGGGGTTTCCGGCGGCGCCGTCGGAGCACCGGCCTCGTCGGCCGGGGCGGCCGCGCCCCCGGGATAGTCAGCCGCGCCGCCCGCACCGGCCTCCACCAGCCGCCGCACTGCAGCCGGCAACGACTCGAGGATGGCGTAGCGCGTTGCGATCTCCAGCGCCTGTCCGTAGGTGCTCGAGTCGGGCGCGGTGATCCCTGATGCGATGCTTGCCGGATCATCACCGACGACATCGGAAAGGATGAGATTCAGCGAGGTCGCGGGCATCATCAGCCGGGCAAGCCGTCCGCCTTTCACGCTCGAGAGATGCTTGCGCAGGCAGTTTATCTCCTGGATGGTCGCGCCGCAGGAGAGAAGCAGTCTCGTCACCTCCTGCAGATCCGCGAGCGTCAACTCGTGATGCTCGTCATGATAGGGGTCGACCAGCAGGGCCGATCCTCCGCCCGAGACAAGCGAGATCACGAGCGTGCGCTCGTCGGTGTCGGCAAGGAGCTCTTCGATCCGCCTCGTGGCGCGCACCCCGGCCTCATCGGGTACGGGATGCCCGGCCTCGTAGAGCTCGATGCGGGAGAGCGGCTCACCGTGGCCGTACTTGGTGACCACCACCCCCGCGGAAATGCGGTCGCCCAGCACGGCTTCGAGCGAGCGCGCCATCCTTGCCGCCGCCTTTCCGATTCCTATCACGAGCAGTCGATTGAATCCCCCGAGCTCGAGGCGTAGCGTTGCGTCTTCGGTCGTCACGGCAAGCGCCGCGGCCCCGCCTGCCCCCTCGAGACGCAGACAGCGGGTGATGATCCCGGCGGAATCCGCGCGTTCGAGGGCGGCACCGACGATGGAGTTGAGCGCCCCGTGCGGAGTGGCAGCAGATCGGCTCATTCCCCGGCCTCCCGCGAGGGCGCGAGGATCACCTCGACCACCGCGCCATCGTCGTTTCGAAAGGACACCTGGCCCTGGTGTTGAGCTGCAAGCGCCTCGATGATCGTGAGGCCGAGACCCCGTTTTTCGCCGGATAACACCGAATCGGGGAACCCTGCTCCCGTATCCCGGAAAGAGAGTACGACGCTGCCGTCCTCACGCTGCCCGATGCGCCCCCGGACACGCAGTTGGTCCCCGGCCTCGTCGGCGTGCTTCGTTGCATTGGTCAGAAGCTCGTTGAGCATGATGCCGACGCTCACCGACACGCGTGCGGGGACAGAGAAGGCCTCCGCCTCGACGGAGACGTCCATGCCCGGAAAGGAGGACGCCTGCCGCAATTCCTCGAGCAGGGAGTCGATGAACTGCGCCATCGAGACGGTCTCCACCTCCGTATGACGGAAAAGCTGATCGTGAACCGAGGCCATCACCGTAACGCGACTTTCCGCCTCTTCGAGGACGGCGCGACACTCCGCATCGGCCGTCTGCGATGCCTGCATCGACAGGAGAGACCGCACGAGCGCGAGGTCGTTCT
>JAWLDL010000371.1:0-3090 GCA_041686675.1 Spirochaetia bacterium
CTTCGTGCACCTCCTCGAGCCGGAGCTGCCCCGTGATCGCGCGGTGGTGCTCTACGACTACCCCGCCGCCATTCCCACGCTCGCTGCCGGGAAGGCCGGCACGCCGTGGGCACAGCGCTGGGAGCTCTACCTCGGCGGGATCGAGACGGCCAACTGTTACACCGAGGAGCGCGATCCCCGAAAGATCCGCAGCTTTTTCGCGGCCGAGCAGGCGCGCAAGACACGCTCAATGGTCCCGCACCGGATCGATGAGCAGTACTATCGGGTTTTTGGAGAGAATTTTCCTGATTGTTCCGGTGTTGCTATGGGCGTCGACCGGCTTCTCATGGTATTATTAGGGGAACAATCAATAAAACGAGTGATACCGTTCACTGTGCTTGACTGAGCGAGAAGGAGCGTATGGTTCGAGCTGGAGCGATCGATAAAGGCATGTTTCTGCTGGTGAAGGATCAACCGCACCTCGTGGCGGACCGCGAGTTCGTGAATCCGGGCAAGGGTTCCGCCTTCGTGCGGGTGAAGCTGAAGAACCTCAAGACCGGCCAGGTACTTCGTGAGACCTACAAGTCGAATGAGAGCATCGCCGAAGCCGAGGTGTACGAAAAGTCCGGACAGTATCTCTACGCGGACGACAGCGGCTATCACTTCATGGATACCGAATCATACGAGCAGTTTACGATCAGCAATGACGCCGTCGGCGCCAAAGGAAAGCTGATAAAAGAGGGTGATACCTACCGCATCATTATGTGGGAAACCGACCCGATCGACATTCAACTACCCTACAAGCTCGTCTACGAGGTCACGGAGGCCCAGGAAGCCGTCAAGGGCGACACCGTAACCGGCGGCACCAAGTCCGTGACCGTAGAGACGGGACTCGACGTGAAGGTTCCTCTGTTCATCAAGCAGGGCGATAAGATACTCGTCAACACTGAGACGGGGGAATACGTCGAGCGAGTAAACGACTAAACCCCGGTGTTCGGCACCGGGGAAAACGAGGTGAGTATATGAGAGTTACAACGAAGGGACGCTACGCGCTGCGCGCACTGGTAAAGCTTGCGCTCGAGGGCGGCGAGAAGCCGATCCCCATCAAGAGGCTCGCCGAAGCGGAGTCGATTTCCCCGGAGTTTCTCGAGCAGATTTTCTTCCGCCTGAAGAAGTCCGGCATCATCAATTCGGTGCGGGGCCCGGGCGGCGGGTTCGTCCTTCGGATGGACCCCGATGATATAAGCGTACGTGCCATTTTCGACGCAGTCGGAGAGGGCATCGAGCTGACTCCCTGCACCACACCGCCGCGCAACGGCGAGTCGGTGGAATGCAGCCGTGCCGAGGAGTGCCTCATGCAGGACGTGTGGCACGAGGTATCGGAGCACATCACCGGCTATTTCGAAAGCCTCACGCTGCAGAAGATCCTCGACCGAAGCCGCGAGGAAACCGCGCAGCTTCTCGTCTGACGCGCAGCATCACGACGATTCTCCGTCGCCGTCCGCGGAATCCGCTTCCGGGGCGGCCGTCGGTTCCGGGACGCCCTCCACGCCCAACGGCGGCATCGACTTGATGTGCACGTCCCGTTGCGGGAAGGGAATCTCTATCCCCGCATCCCGGAACGCCCGCCAGATTTCGAGCACCAGCCATGAGCTCGCGCGATTCTTCTCGCGCCCGTTCCGTATGGCGCTGCAGAGCTTGACCGTAATACCCGAGTCATCAAAGGAACGAAAGAGCACCAACCCTTCATCGCCCTCTTCTTTTGCATAGGGGTTTCGCATAGCGACGCCTGAGAGCACCTCCTTGACCCGATCGAGGTCGGAGGCGTAGGAGACCTGCACATCCACACAGAGCACGATACTTATGTCGTCGAATGAATAGTTGTGGACGTAGTTGTCCACGATCTGGGAGTTCGGCATGATGATGGTCTCGTTGGTGATGGTGTTGATCACCGTGGAAACGAGCCGGATATGCTCGACCGTGCCCTCGTATTCGTTGACGAGAATGAAATCGCCCTCCTTGATCGGTCGGGAGAAGATGATGACGATACCTGCGAAGAAATTCGCAACCGTCGATTGGAGGCCGAAACCGAGACCGATACCGAGCACGCCGAATATCACGGCCAGCGCCGAGAGATCGAGCCCTACGACCGAAAGCCCCACCAGCACGACCAGTCCCATCACGCCGTAGGAGAGCAGGCTGGAAATCGAGAAGCGCCGGGCGGGATCGAGGGCAATGCGTTCGCTGAGCGCCCGGTTGGCTACCCGCCGTGAGAGCCGCGAGAGCCAGGTGGCGAGATAAAACACCGGGATGAGGAGCAGAATCGTCACCACCGAGATCTCGGTGTTCCCCGAGGAGTAGAGCGGCTCGCGCAGGACCGACAGCGCGGCGCCGAGGTAGGAGAACATCTGCGCGCCGAACAGACGCCCCACGAGGGAGACGATGAGCACCACAGTGATGGCCCGGTAGAGGCGACGGACCCACAGCAGCACCCGGCTCCGTACGTCCTCGCTCCAGGAGGTGCGCGAGAGCCACCGCCGGAGGAGCATCTTCCCCATGCGCCCCGCCAGGAGAAGCACGAGCAGCGGCAGCAGGAGCTCCAGCACGCCCGATAGCGGCGTGAACGGCAGGCTCGTGTCACCGAGCTCGGGCCGGGAGGTCATGAAGTCGATGGCGGGCTGAATCCATTCCATGGTCAATTGCCGCCGCAGCCTACACCGGCGGGAATTCGCTGTCAATCACAGCTCGACGACGCCGGTCGACGACGCCGGCCGGTTCATGATAGAGATACCGTATGCGAATACCACTGGATGACAGTGCCGGGGTGATCGTCGATGTACAGACGCGCCTGTTTCCCTACATGTACGACTCATATACGACCCAGCAGAACCTGCGCACCCTGATCGCCGGGCTGCAGCTGCTCGAGGTGCCGACGCTGGTGACCCAGCAGTACACGAAAGGCCTCGGTGAGACCATCGATCCGATCAGCACGGCCTTCGATCACTTCGAGCCCATCGAGAAGACCGCGTTCAGCTGCCTGGATGAGACGGCATTTGCCACGTCACTCGAGAAGACGGGGCGCCACTACCTGGTGATCGCCGGTATTGAGGC
>JAWLDL010000372.1:0-3077 GCA_041686675.1 Spirochaetia bacterium
CACCGTCAGAACACCCGAGCCGGAGGTGGTACGCCATGCCCTGTCGTGCTTTGCAGAGACCTCACTCGATTTCGTCGATTGCCTGCTCGCAGGTCGCGCGAGAAACGGTGCGACGGTGGCAACGTTCGACAGAGCGCTCGAGAAGGCTCTGGAGGACGCCGGGAACGCGGGGCCGTGATCAGACAGTGTCGAGCGATCGCGGCGTCGACACGCTCGCCCACGATATCGTATACGTGAGACTTTCAGTATGGTAAGTTGTATGGTATAATGTAAACATGAAGAGCAAGGTAACGTACCAGATAGATGACCAGCTTATCGACGCCGTGAAGGGGGCGGTCGAAAACGGCGCGGCGCGAACCATGAGCGAGTTCGTCCAGGAGGCGCTCAGAGAACGATTACAGCGGCTGAAGCGCGATGCGATTCGCCGGCGCATCGAATCGGCTGCGCGGGACCCGCTCTTCGTCGAGGATGTTCGCGAGACAACCGAGGCGTATGGCCCGACGGCACAGGAAGGACTGGGGTAGGCGGTGGAAACGCTTCGCTGGAGCATCGTCTATGTGTATCTAGATCCATCGGTCGGTCGCGAACAGGCAGGAAACCGGTCTGCTCTTATCATGAGTGATGAGACCTTCAACCAGAATATGGAGGTGGTGACGGTACTGCCAATTACGTCTCACAGGCCCGGGCGTACGGTGTATCCCAACGAGGTCCTTCTGACCGTGGAGGAATCCGGGCTCGACGTGGAATCCATCGTGATGGCACACCAGATCCGCACCATCTCGCAGCACAGGATCAAACGCCGCGTCGCTCGGCTGACCTCGCCGGTCCTGCAGGAAGCCTGCCTGGAAGCCGTCCGGATCCACATGGGTATGTATTAACGCCCCCGGTTGCCCCGGGCCTCCGCCGACCAACACCGTCTGTGCGCTCATCATGCCATCCGCACCCACCCTTGCCCAACCCGCACCCCGGCGCCTACCATCACCTCATGCAAAAGACCATCACTTTCCCAACCCATAGCCGGGAAGCACTCTACGACATCACAGACCGCATCGCGGGCGTCGTTGCCGACAGCGGCTTTCGCACTAGCCTCTGCGCCGTCTACGCCCAGGGCGCAACGGCAGCCATCATGATTCAGGAGAACTGGGACGAGAGCGTGCAGAATGATGTGGTCACGCTCCTGCGACAACTCGCGCCGCAGGGCATCTGGGAGCACGACAGACAGGACGGCAACGCAGACAGCCACCTCAAGGCGGGGCTCGTCGGCCCGAGCGAGACGATCCCGATCATCGACGGGCGCCTCGGTCTCTCGACGTGGCAGAGCATCTTCTTCTGCGAGTTCGACGGGCCGCGACGCGAGCGCTCGGTGGTGGTTACGGTGCTGGCGTCTGAGTAGGCGTAGCGCGTACGGTGTGGGACGGCACCATCGCGCGGCCCCACGTCATACGCTCATGACGAGCTACAGTTCACTTTCGTCGATTCCGCCCATCTTCATAAGATGACGCAGTAACCCTACTTTCAAGGGGCGATTGCCGTGAATGGGAACCGAAAGCCGTGCCGAGTGTCCCGGCTTTGCATAGATGTGATGGCTCCCATTAATTCGCTGACATCTCCAGCCATGCTTCTCGAGGAGTTTGGCAAACTCTCGCCCGGAAATCGCTTTCACACGCCGATTTCCATGATTTGGTCCTTGCCGGAAAGCTCGATCTCCTCGATGTCAACGGAAAGGCATCCTTCTACCGCTTCATGCAGGTTAGCGAAGAGTTCTTCAAGCGTTTCGCCCTGGCTGGCACATCCGGGAATAGAGGGCACTTCGCCCCAGTAGCCACCTTCCTCCGCTTCATGCACGACAACCTTTAATTTCATGCTATGCGCTCCCGTCCTCCGGCGTTCCGTCGGATGACTCGATGAGATCAAGTATACCCTATTCCTTCGCCGCCTCGAAACCGCTCGCGAGGCCCCCGCCGCCACCTACCGCCTGGCGATAATCCACACGGCGTGCACGATCCCCGGAATGTAGCCGAGCAGTGTCAGAAGAATGTTCAGCCAGAAGGCGCCCCGGATGCCGACGGTCAGGAATACGCCGAGCGGCGGAAGAAGTATCGCGATAATGATGCGGATGAGATCTGTCATGCTGCAAATACTACACGCTCAGCGCGTGCTGTTCAAACGCGGTTCACGCAAACCCGAGCACGTGCAGCGGAACACGGCGCACGCCCGAGGGGCCCGACGGCGCAGGCTCGCCATCATGGACAATGACCTTGCGCTCGTATTCCACGTTCTTGAACTGCGAGCGTCCTTTGCCCGGGCCGCCGACCTCTATGACGATGGGTGTACCGTCGATCTCAATGAGGTAATCCGGCGTCTTGGCTCCCCGCGTTGATTTGGCGTAGCGAAGCGAAACGCCGTGCTGCTCGAGCGCGAACGCGGTAAACTCCTCCCGCAGCGCACCGATCGCCTCATCGTAGCCTTGATAGAGCAACCGGTACGGGAGCTGCAGAAGCACCTTCGGTTCTTTCACCACGCGCGCTCCCGCCGGAAAGATCCGACGGACGATGAAACTGCGCTCGAGGTACTCGAGGTACTTCTCCGCCTTGTACTTGGTCACTCCGACGTGCCGCGAGACGCTCGAGTAGTTGATCCCGTCCACCGCCGATCGTCCGATGAAGCGCACGGTCTTCCGCAAGCCTTCGATATCGGCCTGGGTGAGCTGCGGGTCGAAGCCGGGAATGTCGCTTGTTATGACCTTCTCGAGCACGTGCTCAAAGAGCTGATACTGCGGGCCGGACTCGAGGACAAACGGGTACAATCCGCCTTCCATGTACGCACGAAACCGGCCTCGCAGACGCAGGTAGTCCGATGAAACACTGCCGGTGAGACACTCCCGAAGACCCAGCGGGGCAACGTTGGTTCCCTCGGTGAACCGCAGATACTCACGATACGTGAATGGAAGGAGGGTGATCCTCACGACGCGCCGCGAGAGGTCCCAGCCGGTCGCGGTGAGCGAAAGCGCAACTGAACTGGTGAACCAGACGCGAACCGGCAGAAAATCGTAGATGCGCTTGAGCTGCTCGGCGTAG
>JAWLDL010000373.1:0-3076 GCA_041686675.1 Spirochaetia bacterium
CCGGTGGTGTCGGTGTCCCAGCCGAAGCTGACGTCGGCTCCCGGGATCGGCGCTCCCGACACCACATCGTATACCACACCTGAAAACGACCGTGGCGCCGGTGTGCCGTCACCTCCGCCACCTCCCCCGCCCGGACCGGCAGGCGGGCTGCATGCCGTCAGCAGCGCAACCAGCCCCCCGACGAGGATCGTCGCGAGCAGCGCGAACGTGCGGCGGAAAAACATGACACACTACCCCCTGTTGCGATCCGGCGCTTACCGATCGCACGGCAGAATGGGGTGTAACCGCGTGTTGCTGGGCTATTCCTGTTTACTATTCTAGCGAGGCGGAAGCTGCCTGCAAGCCCCGGAGCGCCGGATTTCAAAAAACCGCACTATGCAGGCGCTCAGTATGCGTCGGTGCTCTGCCCGCCGGTGACGATGGCGATGCCTGCGCTCGTGCCGAGACGGGTCGCGCCGGCCTCGATCATGGCGATCGCATCCTCGCGGGAGCGAATGCCGCCCGCCGCCTTGACCTCGACCTTCGGGCCGACGGTGTTCCGCATGAGGGCGACATCGTGCACGGTGGCCCCGCCCTTCGCAAAGCCGGTGGAGGTCTTCACGAAATCGGCGCCGGCGTCCTCGGCGATCTGGCAGGCCAGAATCTTCTCCTCGTCCGTGAGCAGGGCCGCCTCGATGATCACCTTCGTGATGCGCTGCGTGCCGGTCACCCGCGTCACCGAGAGAATGTCCTTGCGCACGAGGTCGAGATCGCGGCTCTTGAGCGCGCCGATATTGATGACCATGTCGATCTCATCGGCGCCCTCTTCCACCGCATGGCGGGCCTCCGCGGCCTTGATGCGTGAGGCCATGGCGCCGAGCGGAAAACCCACGACCACGGCCACGTCGACATCGGTGCCGCGCAACTGCCCGGCGCAGCGTTCGGTCCAGGTACCGTTGACACAGACCGCGCGGAAGTTGTGTTCTTTCGCCTCCGCAACGAGCTTGTCGATCTGGGCGGAGGTTGACTCGGGCTTCAGCAGCGTGTGGTCGACGTAGCGGTTGAGCTGCATCGTCGAGGAGGCTGCAGCGGCGGACTGCCCGCCCGCCGCGGGCGAGGCGGACTCACTGTTTTTCAGGCGGCTTACGACTTCGCGTGTAATGGCCTCTACGAGGTCTTCGCGGTTCATGTGCTGTACCTTCCTCTCTCGGTTGCCATCATTTTGTTGATGCGCGGCCAGTGCCGGCCACCCTCGAACTTCGTCTCGAGCCATAGGGCTGCGAGCTCGCACATTTCGTCGGCTTCGTGGAAGCGGGCGCCGAGGGTCAAAACGTTGGCGTTGTTGTGTTGGCGGCTGTTCATGATGGTCTCACGGCTGTAGCAGAGCGCCGCCCGAATACCACGGACCTTATTACATACCATACTGGATCCGATGCCCGCCGCGTCAATCATAATGCCGCGGTCACAGTCACCTGTGCGCACCGCGTTGGCAACACGCAGCGCGTAGTCGGGATAGTCGACCTTTTCCTCGCCATTGTAGGTTCCCACGTCGGTGACGCTGTATCCCTTCTGCTCGAGGCACGCGATGAGGGCGGTCTTCCGGGCAAATCCGCCGTGGTCGGCGCCGACCGCGCCACCAAGGGCCGACTAGCCGGAGTTGTAGTTCTCGCGCTCCGCGCGATACGCGGCATCGGGAAGCTTTCCCAGCCCCGAGGTGCCGGGAAACGTGCCGAGATGTTCACCTGCCATGGCGGCCTCCACCTTCTTCCATATCTACGCTGTCGACGATGCCCACCACGACGGTGCGCATGGGAGCCCCCGGGACGCCGAGGATCATGCGGGCGGAGTTTCCCTCATCGATGATGAGCACCGTATCGCCCGGTCCTGCCTGAGCCCGATCCAGGGCAATGAGGGGAGCACCGGTGAGCGTGCCGTCGGGCCTGGCCGTGCGAAGCATGAGCAGCTTCTCGCCCTCGAGAATGGGGTGCTTTACGGTTGCCGTGACGTCGCCTATCACCCGGGCCAGTATCATCCTGTGTACTCTTCCACATTCACCGAATCGAGAATGGCCACCACCGTGGCATCACTGGGATTGAACCAGTCGGAAAGCACGAGTGCCGCCTCCCTGCCGCCCTCGAAGGCGACGAGGTCGCCGTAGCCGGCCTGGGCGCCGTCGCAGGCCACCACCGGCGAGCCGAGCTTCTCGCGGTTCTCGTCCACCGGTTGCACCAGAAGCAGCTTCACTCCCTCGAACGAAGGGTCTTTCTGAGATGCTACGACTGATCCGACCACCACACCGAGTTTCATCCCCGCTTACCTCACACGATCCTGAACGCACCGACGAGTGTGCAACGGCGCAGGCGCGTGAACGTCCGCGCCCGGGTGAAGCCCTCGCCGGTCGGGCTCGCGATGGTGAAGCTCGCGTAGCCGGCGCCACCCTGCCCGAGCCCGTTGAAGTTGGCCCCGTTCTTCACGAAGAGAGAGCAGTTCATCGCCCGCGCCATCTTCGAGAGCTTGTCGATGTTCCGCGAGTGCATGGACGCCGTATGGCGGAACCCGTGCTCGCACTTCACGGCAAAGTCGATAGTTTCATCCACGTTTTTGAAGCGCACGAGCGGCATCACCGGCATGAGCTGCTCGGTCCACACAAGCGGGTGCTCGGCGTTTACCTCGCAGAAGAGCATACGGGTGTCGGAGGCCACGTGCATGCCGACGGCTTCGGCGATGACCGCAGCGTTCTTGCCGACGTACTTCTTGTTGGGAGCGCCTTCCACGCCCTCGCGCCCCGGCTTCGCGATGACGAGCTCGGTAACGGCCTGCGTCTGCTCAGGCGTGAGCTCTATGGCCCGGTGCTTCTTCATCTCCGCCTTGAGCTCGTCGGCGATAGAGGACACCGCGAGAATCACCTTCTCGTCGGTGCAGATGATGCCGTTGTCGAGGCTACCGCCGAGAACGACATCACGTGCCGCCTTCTGGATATCCGCCGTCTCGTCGACCACAGCCGGCGGATTGCCCGGACCTGCGGCGATGACCTTCTTGGTCGTCTGCATCGCCGCGCGAACGACCCCGGGCCCACCCGTTACCACGAGCATCGCGA
>JAWLDL010000374.1:0-3072 GCA_041686675.1 Spirochaetia bacterium
CGAGCTCGCGTTTTCAGCAGGGGAAAATGAATATGTTGTTGCCGGACGCGTGGTGCGAACGAGCAACGACGGTCACAACATGCACGTCCGCTTCGAAGCCATGAAAGACCAGGAGCGCCACGACATCGCGGAGTCGGTGGCGATGGTGCCTCTCTGCTCAGTTCCCTGAGCGAAGGTCATGGCCAACGCTGAGCCGTGCCCGACCACGCCAGGACGATCCGGCGCGTTTCATCAAGGCTCACAAAAAAGGCTTCCCGGAATCGGGGAGCCTGTGACGCAAAGTCTGTGTTGCTGTTGCGGCGGAGAGGACTTGAACCTCCACGGGCAGTAATGCCCACTAGCCCCTCAAGCTAGCGTGTCTACCAATTTCACCACCGCCGCATGTGTGCCTTGTGAGGCCACAATCTATACAAGGGCGTCCATTCTGTCAAGTGACCATGCCCAAAGTTTCGCCCCGCGAATCGCGGTCGCTACGTTGCTACGTCGTTCCATGTTGTATCGTCACGTCGCCACCACCGCCCGGAGCATCACGCAAAGTATGCCTCGAGCTCCGCCACGCGCCGGGAGAAGAGCTCGATGGCGGTCTCGATCGGGGAGGCCCCCGCCATATCGACGCCGGCGAGCTTCAGGCTTTCGATGGGGTACCGCGAGCCGCCCGATTTCAGGAAGGCGAAGTAGTCCTCGCGCTCGCTCTGCCCGCCCTCGAGGACGCGGCGCGAGAGCGAGATGGCCGCGGAGACGCCGGTTGCGTACTTGTAGACGTAGAAAGCCCGATAGAAGTGGGGGATTCGCAGTCCCTCGATGTCGGAGACGTCGTCGAGGACCACGTCGGTCCCGAAGTATTTCTCGAGCAGGGTGCGGTACTCGCCTCTCAGGTTGTCGACGGTCAACGGCCGGCCGGATTCCACCATCTCGTGTGTCCTTTTCTCGAACTCGGCGAACATTGTCTGCCGGAAGAGGGTGCCGACGATCTGGTCGATCTGGTGATTGAGCAGGTAGGCGCGCATGCGCTCGTCGTCGGAGGCGTCGAGCAAATGATGGAAGAGCAGCTGCTCGTTGAAGGTCGAGGCGACTTCGGCCTCGAAAATCGTATAGTCGTAGTGCTGAAAGGGATTGGCGGCGGCCGAGTACCAGCTGTGCATGGCGTGTCCGCCCTCATGAGCGAGGGTGAACACATCGCGAAGATCATCGTCCTTGAAGTTCATGAGAATGAAGGGATGAGCGACATAACTGCCGGCGGAAAAGGCGCCGGAGCGCTTGCCCTTGTTCTCGTAGCGATCAACCCAGCCGTCGAGCATACCCTCGCGCAGCGTTGCCACGTACTCGTCTCCGAGGGGCGAAAGCGCCTCGCTGACCGTCTCCACGGCCTGCTCGAATGTGTGATGAACGCTGAGATCCTCCACCAGCGGCACTTTCGCATCGTAGATGTGGAACTCTTCGAGCCCCAGCACCCGTTTCCTCAAGGCATAGTAGCGCCACAGGGGCTCGAGATTGCGGCCGACGACTTCGACGAGGTTGTCGTAGACCTCTTCGGGCACGTCGTCGGGGAAGAGCGCGGCCGCGCGCGCCGAGGGGAACTTCCGCACCCGCGCCTTGTAGACGTCGAGATGGACGCTTCCCGCGTAGAGGTTGGCGAGGGTGTTCTTGTGCTGTTCGTAGACGTCGTGGAACTGGAGGTAAGCCTGCCTGCGCACCTCCCGGTCACGGTGCAAAAGCAGGGAGCCGAGGCTCGACTGGCTCAGGGGTTTCCTCCCCTCGGGGGTTTCCACATCGCCGAAGTCCATATCCGCGTCGGTAAGAGCTCCGAAGCTGCGGGATGCTGTCTGGTTCGCCTCCTGCTGCATCGAGAGGATGCGCTCTTCGGCCTCGGAGAGCACATGCGGTTTGTAGCGTCTGAGTTTTCTCAGATAGATGCGAAAGTCGGCGAGGGCATCCGATTCGAGGAAGCGCTCCATCGTGGAATCCTCGATGGCCTGAACCTCGGGCGTGATGAAGCTCGCGTTGGTATCGGCCTCGGTTGCGACCCGCATGAATCGCCCCATGCGGTCCTGGTTCGTGCTGTCGGACACGTCCTCGCTCATGCGCAGATGGGCGTAATGGCCGAGCCGCTCCTCGAGCATCCCCACCTCGTTCATGAACTCCAGGCAGGCTTTGAGCTTTTCGGGCGACTCGGCGAGAGTCCCCTTGAACTCAGGGATACGTTTTGCGCGCTCGGAGAGCTCCTCGAAGCCCTTTTCCCACTCCTCATCCGAGGAGTAGAGGACCGATAGGTCCCAGGCGTGCGCGGGGGGTACTTCACTGCGGGCGGGTATGCGGGACGTGTCTTCGTTGCTCATCTCTTCCTCCACGGTGTCTTGATCTGGAAGCTATGCAGAGCCGCCGCCGTCGTCAAGTCGCCCCTCGGCTTCGAGTGCGGCGAGAATCGTGGCGAGGTCTCGGGCGGCCTTGCCGCGGTGGGAGATACGGTTCTTCCGTTCGGGAGCGATTTCGGAAACGGTGAGCCCCTCCTCGGGCAGGGTGAAGATTGGGTCGTAGCCGAACCCGTGGCGTCCTTCGGAGGGCGCACGGGCAATCTCCCCGTGCCAGGTCTCCTGGCAGAGATAGTATCGGTCCGGCTCGAGCACGAGTGCCATGCAGCAGGTGTAGTGCGCACGGCGATCGGTGATGCCCTCGAGCTCGCCGAGGAGGAGGGCGTTTCGCTCGCCGTCGCTGAGATCGGGGCCGTCGGGAGTCGCTCCGTAGCGGGCGGAGTAGATGCCGGGGCGTCCGGCGAGCGCTGCCACCGACAGGCCCGAATCGTCGGCGATGATGCCGGCCCCGGGGGAGGCACCCGCACCCGCGACCCCGCCCGCACCCGCGACCCCGCCGGCACCCGCGACCCCGCCGACACCCGCGGTCCCGCCGCCGCCGGCGATCATCCGGTAGAGCGCCATCGCCTTGCCGAGGGCGTTGTCGTGGAAGGTTTCGCCGGTTTCCTCGTGGCTGAAGTGAAGGCCGAGGTCGGTCGGCAGAAGCAGCTCGTGATCGGCGAGGATGCCCTCGAGCTCGCGGCGTTTGTGGTCATTGTTTGTT
>JAWLDL010000375.1:0-3071 GCA_041686675.1 Spirochaetia bacterium
GGCGGAACGCATTCGAGAAGCGAACGCCGGCCGAGGTCGGCACGCGCGCCCGTGACGCCGGGCTCACCCCGGTGTCGGTGTGTCGCGGCGGGTTCTTCCCGAGCGTGGAGGCCGAAGCGCGCCGCCGGGCCCTCGAGGAGAACCGTGCGGCGATCGTTGAGACCTCCGAGGTCGGCGCGCCCCTCATCGTGCTGGTCTGCGGGGCCGATCCCCGACAGCCACTTGCCGAGTCACGCGCACAGATTGCCGCGGCGCTCGCCGAGCTCGCACCCTTCGCGCGGGAACACGGTGTGAAGCTCGGTGTCGAGCCGCTTCATCCGATGTACGCGGACACCCGTTCGGCCATCAATACCTTAGGCGATGCCGTCGACGTCTGCGAGGACGTGGGGGATCCGGCGGTCGGGGTCGCGGTGGATGTCTACCACCTGTGGTGGGACCCGCGCCTCGAGGCGGAGATCGAGCGCTGCGGCCGACTGAACCGGCTTTTCGCCTTCCACGTCTGTGACTGGAAGGTGCCCACCGAAGACTTCCTCACCGACCGGGGGCTCATGGGCGAGGGCTGCATCCCGATCCGGCGCATCCGGGGATGGGTGGAGTCGGCCGGTTTCGACGGATTCAACGAGGTGGAGATCTTCTCCGACCGCTACTGGGCCACGGATCAGCACACGTTTCTCTCGGACATCATCGAGGCGTACGACACGCACGTATGATGGGAAGACAGCGAAGGAGTGAGGCATGGATACACGCATCGGCATCATCATGAACGGCGTAACCGGGCGCATGGGGACGAACCAGCATCTCGTGCGCTCGATTCTCGCAATACGGGAGCAGGGTGGGGTGGTCGCGGCAAACGGCGATCGCATCATGCCCGAGCCCCTGCTTGTCGGTCGGAATGAGAACAAGCTGCGCCGCCTCGCCGAGCGCTACGGCGTTGAACGCTACTCGACCGACCTCGACGGGGCGCTCGCTGACCCCGCGTGGGAGGTCTACTTCGACGCCCAGCTCACCAACCTCAGGGCTGCGGCCATCCGAAAGGCCATCGATGCGGGCAAGGCGATCTATACCGAGAAGCCGACCGCCACCGGTGCCGCCGAGGCGCTGGAGCTCCACACGCGTGCCGAGGCCGCCGGTATCAAGCACGGCGTGGTGCAGGATAAGCTGTGGCTGCCCGGTCTCATGAAGCTGAAGTATCTCATCGATTCAGGTTTCTTCGGACGGATCCTCAGTGTCCGTGGTGAGTTCGGCTACTGGGTCTTCGACGGCTTCAACCAGCCGACGCAGCGGCCCTCGTGGAACTATCGCGCCGAGGACGGCGGCGGCATCATGATCGACATGTTCTGCCACTGGCGTTACGTCATCGACAACATCTTCGGGCCGGTTGCACGCCTCTCGGCCATCGGCGCGACCCACATCCCCGAGCGGCTCGACGAGCAGGGTGAGCGCTACAGCTGTACCGCCGATGATGCAGCCTACGGGACCTTCGAGCTCGAGAACGGCATCATCTGCCACTTCAACAGCTCCTGGGCCGTGCGCGTGCGTCGTGACGACCTTCTGACCCTGCAGGTAGACGGCACCGAGGGGAGCGCCGTGGCGGGGCTGCGCGAGTGCCGGGTGCAGCACGATGCCGAGACGCCGAAGCCGGTGTGGAATCCCGATATCGAGCAGCCGGTGGACTTCTATGAGAACTGGATGAAAATGCCCACCCGCGACCCGGCGGACAACGCCTTCAAGACCCAGTGGGAGCTCTTTCTGCGCCACGTTGCCGCGGACGAGCCCTTCCCCTGGACCCTGCTCGAGGGGGCGAAGGGCGTGCAGCTTGCAGAGCTCGGCATGCAGAGCTGGGCCGAGCGCCGCTGGGTGGACGTGCCGCCGCTCGGGTAGGGGCGGGGGCACTGTGCGCCGGGGCGCCGGCGCCCGCCGACACAAAAAAGGGCCTTCCCGGATCGCCGGGGAGGCCCTTTCGTTCGTTTCGCACCGAGTGGTCGGTACGCAACGGGTGCTTACATGTAGTTGTTTTCGTGGTAGGTCATCAGACCGTCGAGCATCGTCTTGTAGTTCGCGACGGTAACCGTTGCGCCACTGACGTTATCCAACTGCTGGATATCCTCGTTTGACATACCTACCGCAGGCTCGATGAAATCGGCCCGGAACTCCTCGTGGCCGTAGCCACCGGTCCAGGGAATGGGCTCGCTTTCGCCCCAGTAGTCGAAGCGAATGTCGTTGATGGTTCCGTCAGGCTTGATCTCGACGTACATCAGGGAGCGAACGTTTTCATGCTGGGGTCGGCAGAGGCAGGAGGTGTAGCCCACCTGATACTGCACGTACTCCAGGGTCTGGTTCTCGAAGAGAATGTGACCGAGGATTGGCTCCTGGGCGCCGGATCCTTCGACGTGCATATACACGAAGGTCGTAGGCTCGAGGCCCTCGGCATCACTGCCGAGCATCCCGACTTCCGGCTCACTCGGACCTGCTTCCTCTGTCTCGGTTTCGGCCGAGGCCTGCCCGGTCGCCGCCGGCTCGGTTGCACAGGCGAGAACGAACACGCTTACAAGTGCGATCAGAAGTGCATGCTTTAGAATACGCATAGGCTTAGAGCTCGAAGCTGGGATCGCCAAGGACCTTGTACTCGCCGTCGTAGTCCTTGAAACCGCCGAGATTGTACGTGGTGAAGCCCTGCTCGTCGAGGATGCCCTTCACGTAACCCGCGCGCGTACCACCGGCGCAGAAGATGAAGATGGCCTTGTCGCGCTGGAAGTAGTTGTCATAGGGGAAGTTCTCGTTGATCTCCCCGGCCTCGACAACCCATGCCTGCCCGTCGGCGTCGGAGCGAACGACCATGCGGCCTTCGAGAAACTGGAAGAAGGGAACCAGCTCGAAATCATGCACATAGCCGGAACCGAACTTCTCGTCGAGATCTCGCACATCAACGTACTGAACGTCGTTGCGACCCATGTACTCGTCGAGGTTTTCCATGGTGATGGGGGAATCCGCGGCGGCTACCGACTCAACGGCAGCGGGAAGCTCAGGTGCGGCGGACTCTCCACCTGCCATCGTCGCGCAGCCGGCAAGTG
>JAWLDL010000376.1:0-3069 GCA_041686675.1 Spirochaetia bacterium
TTGGCGTGGCCTAATCCCAGATGTAGTCCATGATGCGCTCGCGCAGCGCCACGAACTCCCTGCTGGCCTTTATCTCACGTCCGGGCCCGCCATGGCCGCGCCGGTCCAGATCGACCGGAATGTCGGCGATGATGCGCGCCGGGCGGTTGGAAAGGGCCACGCAGCGTGAGGAGAGGTAGACGGCCTCCTCCACACTGTGGGTGACGAGGACGGCGGTGCATTGGGTGCGTTCGTGAATGCGGCGCAGCTCGTCCTGCATGTGCTCCCGAGTGAGGGCGTCGAGGGCGCCGAACGGCTCATCGAGGAGGAGTATATGGGGCTCGTTCGCGAGGACTCGTGCCAGGGCGATCCGCTGCTGCATTCCGCCTGAAAGCTCGTAGGGCCGCTTCGCCCTGAAATCCCACAGTTTCACCAGCTCGAGGTGATGGCGGACTCGCTCAGCACGTTCCTCCGGCTGCAGGCCGCGCATCCGCGGACCGAAAGCGACGTTTCCCTCCACAGTCAGCCAGGGATAGAGCTCCGGTTTCTGGAAGACCAGCCCCCGTCGCCAGTCGGGGCCTTCGACCTGCTGGCCCTCGTCGAGCACGGCGCCCTCATCGGGATCGAGGAACCCCGCCATGAGCCGCAGGACGGTGGTCTTTCCGCATCCCGACGGCCCCACGATCGAGACGAACTCTCCCGGCTTGATGCGCAGGGAGAACTGCTCGACGGTGGGGATGACGCCGGTTGCGGTGCGGTAGGAAAAGGAAACGTCTCGTAGCTCCAGCTCAGAGTGCACGCGCTACTTTTGGTGTTATTCCCCCGACTCGTCAACCGCCTGCTCGAGAAAGCTGCTGTTGATGGCCTCCTCGAAGACCTCGAGATCGGGCGCGGCGCGTATGGTGTCCTGTTCCTCGAGGAATCGGGCGGTTTCGAGAAATACCTCCGCGAAGGCGCCCGGCACCTCGGCGGTCCCGAGGTACTCGGGCTGCAACTGTTCGGCGCCGTCGAGGAACACGAGGGTGCTCATCTGTCGCCGTGCCTCCGCAACATCCAGACCGAACTCCTCGGCCACCGCACGGGCAGCTCGCCCGGGGTCGGATCGGATGAGCTCGACGGCGCGGATCTGGTTCCTCAGGTATTGGGCCACGACCTCGGGATGTTGACGGCCGAAGCGCTCATGGACGATGCCTATGTCGCCGGTGGGGAAGCCCGCTTCGGCGATCTCCCGGCTCGACACGAGCACCTCGCCGCCGAGCTCGAGCATCGCCGCGAGGGTCGGTTCCCAGACGAAGCCCGCGTCTATATCGCCCCGTTGCCAGGCGGCGAGCATGTCGGAGGGTGCAAGGTCCATGACGGTCACCTCTTCGGGATCCACCCCGTTGAGGCGCATTGCGGCGAGGAGGTGATAGTGTGTCGTTGCACCGAAGGGGGCTGCGACCCTGCGGCCTGTCAGATCCTCAAAGGATTCGATACCGGCGCCGTCGCGAACCACGAGCGCCTCGTTGTCGCCGATGATGTCGTAGATCCAGATAACCTCGGCGGGTACGCCCTGGGCGATTGCGGCGACCGTGGTGGAGCTCCCGCCGAGGCCGAGGTCGACACTGCCCGCCGCGACGGCGCTGTTGAGCTCGCTTCCGGAGTTGAACTGTACCCACCGGACGGGTACACCGAGCGTTTCCTCGTGCCATCCGAGGTTTTTCGCGACGATCTCGCCGTTTGGTATCGCCTGAAAGCCGATCACGACCTGGTCAAGGGTGTCCTCGTCCTCACCGGCGCCGCCGCTGAAGCCAGGCGCGGCGGCCACGCCTGCGAGGATCAGAATGAGCAGAGCAAGCCGGAACCGGGGAGCTCTTTGTGTGTTGATATCCATGAATCTCTCTCCTTGCTGTGAGATTGCTGTGAGACGTCGTGCCGCTCGGTGGCGCATCGGGGGCTGCGCACACCTCCGGCCCCGCGGAGGCGGACCGCGTTATCCATGCCCGCGCCACGGTACGAGCACGCGCTCGGCGAGCCGGATGAGACGATCGAGCGTCCACCCGGTGACCGCCATCACGATTATGCTTACGAAAATGATATCAGTCCGGAGAAATCTGCTTGCATCGAGCACCATCCACCCGATCCCCTCGGCGGCCGCTACGATCTCCGCCGACACCAGCGTAGTGTAGGCAAAGCCGATGCCGACCCGCAGTCCCGTGAAGATGTCGGGAAGACAGGACGGAAATGCCACATGCATCAGCACCTGCCGGCGGGAGGCGCCGAGGGCGTACGCGCTCTCTATCCGCCGCGGGCTTATCGCGCGCACGCCCGCCATCGCGCTTATGACAAGCGGAGGCACGGCGGCAAGATAGAGCAGGGCGACTTTCGACGCTTCCCCGATCCCGAGCCAGACAATGAGGAGCGTATAGTAGGCGAGCGGCGGCAGCGGACGGTAGAGCTCGATGAGGGGGTCGACGATGCGCCGCAGGGTGGGGCTGAATCCCATCACCAGGCCCAGAGGTATTGCCGTCACCGCAGCCAGGCCGAAGCCGGAGAGCAGGCGGGCCATGCTGCGTGCGAGATGCTGCAGCAGTGTGCCGCCGCGATAGCCCTCCATGCTCACCTGAACGAAGGCTTCCGCCACTGTGCTCGGGCGGGGCACGAAGAGCTCGGGTACCACTTCGAGCGCCGCCACAACGATCCACAGAATCAGGAGGGCGCCGATACCGACCAGGCCGTAGAGCCGGCCGAATCCCCAACTGCTCGTTCGTCGCATCCGTTCCACTCCGGTTCTCCTAGGGCTCGTTCAGCGACCAGTCGTACTCGTAGCGGACCCGGCCGTCGAACTCGCGCAGACGTTGCGCGGTATCTGCGTCCACGTATTTCTCGAGATGATTCACCACGCCGTCCAGCGAGTCACCGAAGTCGGCAACGTACCAGTTGTAGATCTCAGAGAGCACGAGCCGGTTGCCGTCAAAGCTCACCCCGCGAGGATGGGTGATGTAGTCAACGGCGGACTCCTCGAAGACGGGGCGCCAGTTGTCGGCGGTGAGCGGCTCGGGATAGAGGTTGGGACACCCGATACTCGCGCAGTTCACCACGTAGTGGATG
>JAWLDL010000377.1:0-3069 GCA_041686675.1 Spirochaetia bacterium
CATACACCCCGAGCTCGGCAGCTGGTTCTTCATCGGTGAGGTGCTCGCCACGCTCCCCATCGAGGAGACAGCGCCGCCCCCGGAAGCGCGCAGCAGCTGCCCCCCTGGCTGCCGCAGGTGCATCGATGCCTGCCCCACGGGGGCACTTTCGGCCCCCTACGACTTCGACGCCCGCCTGTGCATCAGTTATCTCACCATTGAGCACGCAGGCACGATAGAACCCGAGCTCATGGAGCGCATGGAAAGCTGGGTATTCGGCTGCGACAGGTGTCAGGAGGCATGCCCGCTGAACGCGCGGGTGCAGCCGACTTCAGAGGAGGACTTCCGTCGCCCGATCGCAGGAGAAAGCATCGTGCTCCTGAAGCTGCTGGCCCTCGAAAACGACGACGATGTTCGCAGCCATTTTGCCGGGTCACCGCTCCTTCGCGCGAAGCGCCGCGGCCTGGTGCGCGACGCCTGCATCGCGGCGGGCAACGCGGGCGCGGTGGAGCTTCTCCCGCAACTCGACGGCCTCAGAGGTGATGCGGACCCGGTGGTCGCACACGCGGCGCAATGGGCCGCAGCGCGTCTCCACCGACGAACGGATTCAGCCTTCGGATCCGGCCCCGCCTCCGAATCCGGCCCCGGCCCCTGATTCGGCCCCGCCCCGGTCTCCTGATCCGGTCCCGGCTCCGGTATCTGTTTCGTCGCCTTCCCGCGGTCCGACGTCGATCGGGTCGCCGAGGAACTTCGGCTGAGCGCCGAGCACGTGCACGTCGAGAAGCGCTTTAACCCTGGCAAAGTACTCGCGCAGGCTGGTCGAGACGCCGGCGGGCCCCTCGACGTCCCGCGCGCCGTAGGCGACCGCGTCGAGCCCCTGGTTCTGGGAAAGGTAGAGCGCGCGCTCGGCGTGGAACCCCTGAGAGATGATCGTGAACTCTCTTTGGCCGAAGACGCGGTGTGTGCGCACGACGGAGTCGAGGGTGCGGAAGCCGGCGTAGTCGAGGTAGATCCGTTCGGCCTCGACTCCACGAGCAACGAGCTCTTCTTTCATACGCACGGGCTCGTTGTAGGAGCTGTGACTGTTGTCGCCGCTTGCGATGAGGTAGTCGATCTTCCCCGCTTCGAGGAGATCGAGGGCGGCACGAATGCGATACTCGAAGAAAAGGTTCACCCGCCCGCCCGGGCCGTATTTGCTGGTGCCGAGGAGCAAGCCGACTTCGTTGTAGGGGAGCTGGTCGATATCGGTGTATAGATGGCTACGCGCCTGCGCGGTAATGACCGTATTCGCGTAGAAGACAACGAGCAGTATGCCGATGATACCGTACTTCAGAATGAAGTACCCGAGTCTGTAGACGTGCCGCATGTGTGTAGAAGCGGAGGCTCTATGCTGTGTGTGTCACCTCAGCCACGTCCGCGAAGGCTCGAAAGCACGTCGACAGCTTTCAGACGCACGGCCTGAATATAACTACCCCCGGCAACCCCGAGAATGGCGTTGATGGCCTCCGGATCGGAGAGCCCGCCCTGCGCCTGTGCAATCTTCTCGATAGCAAGAAGGGAGGCGTAGGCGAGATTGTTGTCAGGTGCCTCCGCGGAGTTCTCGGTTGAGAGCACGCGGGTTATGTGGCGTATGGAACGGTTATCCTCGTTCTCGCCAATCAAGCCGAGGGCGTACACGGCCTCGGAGAGAACCATTGTCTCGGGATCATCCTGGAGAACGTCGATCAGCGCTTCTCTGGCCCGGGGACCGCCGACCTCGCCGAGCAGTTGCGTGGCCTGCCTGCGGATGTCGGGATAATTGTTGATGACCGCACCGCCGGAACGAACCTGGCGCTGCGTCCCTTCGGTAGCGAGCGACTCGAGCACCGTGAACAGGCCGGGATTCTCCTGGCTGAGACTGCCGTCTTCGACCATCTGGCGAATGCTCTGCAGGGCCAGGAGCTTCATTTCCCGGTCGTTGGCAAGCGCCTGACCGCGAATGATCTGCAGCTCGATATCCTGACTGAGATACAGTTCCTCAATGGTCTGGTCGCCGGCCGCTTCCTCACCGTCTTCATTCTGGGAGAACACCATCGGCGAGGCAAGCACGATCAGGGCGAGGGTCAGGACGCTTAGCTTGTTCATCAGAAACTCCTCCGACAGCAGGTCGCGTAACGTTCTTCTTGCATAGTATATACTAAGCCGCGTCAACTTTCCAGCGTCCATCCACCTTCCGAAGTCGGTAGAGGATGACAGGATTCTCGTTGATGTTCATGATGGCGTAGACTTCGTTCTCGCTGAGAAACCGCAGGTCGTCCAGACGCGCGTCCTGGCGACTCGGCACCACAACCCAGGTGAAATAGTCGCGGAGGCTCGTCAACGTGATATCGTTTCGCTCGAGGATGGGCATCTCCGAAATCTCGGCGAGCCGCTGCGGATCGGAATACTCCTCGACATAAGCATCGGTGAGGTATGTCTTCCAGCGCTCGAAGTTCCGCGCACTGATGACGGCGTTGAGCTCTTCGATGGTGGCCTCGATTTCATTAAAGGTCTGCTCGTACACCTCTTCCGAGACTTCGATCGGCTCTTCGAGATCCGGCTCCTCTTCGGGTAGCTGCGCCTCCTCGACGGGGTCCTCCGCGGGCTCAGATTCCGCCTCGGGCTCGGGTTCCGTGGTCGGCTCGGGCTCCGCGGGTGCTTCCTCCGATGCCGACTCCTCGGGCATTGGCTCCGGGCCACCGGCGCAGGCGGCAAAAAGCAGGATCACCACAACAGAAATCGCCACGAACCACAGTCGCATATTCATCGCGCGGGTATTCTACGTCCGGGGGTACCTTTTGTCAAACATCTGCAAACAGTATATACTTGCTGAGGAGTTACGCAGGGATGTCATCCCCCGATAATGTGGCACGCATTCTGCTCGCACTTGCCAAACGCAGCGGCCATCCGAGGGTCACGTTCGACAAGTTGTTGAGCTTCACACATAAGTACCTCGAAAAGTACGCGGACTCATCTCCCGAGCTTTCGGACCTCGACGACAACACCGAGAACGTGCTCACCGCACATCTCATAGCGCTGGAATCCGAGGGTCGCGTGAGTCTGAGCTACGAG
>JAWLDL010000378.1:0-315 GCA_041686675.1 Spirochaetia bacterium
CGCAGGAACATCCTCATCTCCGGCGCAGTCGGTCTGGGCATCGGCGTGCTGTACAGCGCGCTTCGTAAGCGTTAGCTGCGGCGGCCGGATGTCGGCGCCGCACCGGTGTACGCGGCCCCGCCGCCCGCGGGCCCGATCGCGACCCTCGACGCCGCCCGCCGGCACCGCGGCTGCCGAGATCAGGCCCGGCGGTCACCTCGACCCACGCGCCGCCCGCCCGGCCCCGCCGCCCGCCCGCCCGCGACGCAGCCCACGCCGCCTGACCGCCGCCCGGCCGCGACGCCGCCCGCGGGGGTGCTGCGGCCCTGCCGGGCT
>JAWLDL010000378.1:325-3044 GCA_041686675.1 Spirochaetia bacterium
GCGGTTGCCGAGATCAGGCCCGGCGGTCACCGCGACCCACGCGCCGCCCGCGGGGGTGCTGCGGCCCTGCCGGGCTACTTCAGGCCGAGCATGCGCCCGTAGGCTGCGAGCTCGGCGCCGGCATCCCCGCCGAGCACCTCTTTGGTGAGCTTCTTGCCGAGCTGCACCCCTTCCTGATCGAAGCTGTTGATGTTCCACACAAAGCCCTGAAACATCACCTTGTTCTCGTAGTGGGACAGGAGGGCCCCGAGAACCCGCGGGGTCAGCCTCTCGCCGTAGAGGAGAGTCGACGGGCGATTGCCCTCGAAGTGCCTGTTCGGATTCTCATCACTCTTGCCCATGGCGAACGCGACGATCTGCGCGACGAGGTTTGCTGCGAGCTTGGTCTGGCTTGTCGAACCCTCGAACTCCACGTCCTCGCCCCGTTGCGACTGTCGGAACCCGACGAACTGCAGCGGAACGATGTCGGTGCCCTGGTGCAGCAGCTGATAGAAGCTGTGCTGGCCGTTGGTGCCGGGCTCGCCGAAAACCAGTGGGCCGGTGGGGTAGGAAACCCGCTCGCCATCGCGGCTCACGCTCTTGCCGTTGCTCTCCATATCGAGCTGCTGCAGATGCGCGGGAAAGCGCGAGAGTGCCTGGCTGTAGGGGAGCACCGCGGTGGAGGGGTAGCCGAGAACGTTTCGCTCGTACACCCCGATCATCGCGTCCATGAGGACGGCGTTGGCGCGGATGTCCGGCTCGAGTGCCGCCCGGTCGCCTGCATGAGCGCCGGCGAGAAACTCCTCGAATACATGGGGCCCGAAGGCGAGGCTCAGCACACAGCCTCCGACCGCGCTGGTGCTCGAATAGCGCCCGCCGATGTAGTCATCGATGAAGAAGGCATCGAGATACTCCCCCGAACGCGCAAGGGGACTCGTCTCCGATGTGACAGCCACCATGTGACTCCGTGGATTGAGGCCGCGGATGTCGCGTTCGCGCATCTTCTCGATCACGAAGGCCTCATTGGTGAGGGTCTCCTGCGTGGTGCCGCTTTTCGACACGAGGATGAAGAGGGTCGTCTCGGGGTCCACGTCGGAGATGACATCACCGGCGTCGTCGGGGTCCACGTTGGATATGACGCGGGCCTCGAGCCTGGGCTTCTCATCCGTGCCGGCGACGTAGTTCTCGAGGGCGAGATACATCGCCCGCGGGCCGAGGTCGGAGCCCCCGATGCCGATCTGTACCACCGTATCAAAAGGTTTGCCGGTTGATCCGGTGATGCGCCCGGTGTGCACGGCGCGGGCAAAATCCGCGATCCGCGACTGCTGGTGCGCGTAGAACTCCCGCTTGTCCTGCTCCTCCACGGTGACGGGATTGCCGAGCTGGCCGCGGGTCAGGTGATGGAGAACCATGCGTCCCTCGCCCGTGTTCATGACCTCACCGTCGAGGAGGGCATGATACTTCTCGATGAGCTGTTGCTCGCCCGCGAGCGCGCCGAGGGCGTCTATGAGCTCCTCACTCACCGGGGTCGCCGCGTAGTTGAAGTGCAGACCCTCAGCGGCGGGGATGTCGAGCGATTCGATGCGCCCGACGTCGAGGTCGGTGACTGCCCGCGCGGTCACACTCTGCAGGTGCCCGAAGGCGTCGGTGCTGTCCAGATTTCGGTAGCTGATATCGGCCATGGTTCCTCTCTCCTGCTACTGCGTGCGCCTGCTTCTGGTGCCTACTTCTCGTGGAAGCCCGCCATCGCGCGCATCTCGCGGGCCGGACCGTCCGCGGAATCGTCGTGACGGTGCACGATCGAAGCCACGCCGGTGGCAAGGCCGTAGAGCTTGATGAAGCCGGTGGCATCCTTGTGATCGTAGGAGCTCTCGCCGAAGGAGGCGAGGTCCTCGAGGTACAACGAGTAGGGCGATGTGCGCCCGGTGATGATGACGTTGCCCTTGTAGAGCGCCAGGCGCACGGAGCCGGTGACGTACTCGGCGGCCTGCCGCATGTAGGCATCCATCGATTCGCGGAAGTGGGTGAACCATTTGCCCGCGTAGATCACATCGGCGTACTTGAGTGCCAGCTGATTCTTCATGCCGAGGGTGTCGAAGTCGAGTGTCACCATCTCGAGCTCGCGAAGCGCCCGGTGGAGGATGGTGCCGGCCGGCGTCTCGTAGACACCGCGGCTCTTCATGCCGACGATCCGGGTTTCCACCAGGTCGGTCCGGCCGATTGCGTTCTCACGGCCGATATCGTTGAGCCTCTCCACGAGCTCGCGGGGTTTCATCTTCTGCCCGTCGATCCCGACCGGGAGGCCCTTCTCGAAATCGATGGTGAGCTCGGTTTCCTCGTCGGGGGCCTCCTTGGGAGACTTCGTGAGGAGAAACATCTCGTCGTTCGGACGATTCCAGGTGTTCTCGAGCTCGCCCCCCTCGTGGCTCATGTGCCAGAGATTCCAGTCGCGGGAGTAGATGTTCTTCTTGGAGATGTCTCCGAGGGGAATGCCGCGCTGCTTTGCGTAGTCGATGGCCTGCTCGCGCGAGGTGATGTCCCACATGCGCCAGGGTGCGATCACCTGAAGGTGGGGTCCGAGGGCTTTGTAGGTGAGCTCGAAGCGGACCTGGTCGTTTCCCTTGCCGGTACACCCGTGTGCCACCGCGTCGGCCCCCTCCTCTATTGCGACCTGCACCTGGTGCTTGGCCTGCAGGGGGCGGGCAACCGAGGTGCCGAGAAGGTACTTGCCCTCGTAGAT
>JAWLDL010000379.1:0-3030 GCA_041686675.1 Spirochaetia bacterium
GAGAGAGGGCGCCATTGCCGGTGAGGTATCGCGAGACGAGGCAACCGAAGAGGTCCTCCTAAAACTCGCACTCCCCGACATCGTCGGCGCCGGGGCCGCCCAACCGGCATAGACACACAGGAGGTAACGAACCGTGTCCACCATGTCCACTACATTCTCCGCAGCTTCCGTCGGCAGAATCTGGCGCAACTCCGGTATGCTGATGGTCTTCATCATCCTCTTCGCAATCCTCTCCATATTCGTTCCGTTTTTCTTCACGTGGCGCAATATGGTGGGGCTTTCGCTCTCGGTCGCAACTCTCGGCATGGTCGCCTGTACCATGACCTTTGCACTGGCCTCGGGTAACTTCGACCTTTCCGTCGGCTCCATTATTGCGTTCTCCGGCGTCGCCGCCGCCGTGGTGATAAACATCACCGGCAGCACGCTCTTGGGAATTCTCGCGGGGCTGGCCGGAAGCATGCTGATCGGCTTCGTCAACGGCACCGTCATCGCGAAACTGAAGATCAACGCGCTCATCACGACGCTGGCCATGATGCAGGTCGTGCGCGGGCTCGCCTTCATCGTCTCCGGCGGAAGTGCGGTGGGCATTCGAAACGCCGACTTCTACGTCCTCGGCACCGGCACGTTTGCCGGGATCCCGATGCCGATCTGGATCGTCCTCGGATACTTCCTGCTCTTCGCGGGCATCCTGAACAAGACGACGTACGGTCGCAACACGCTCGCGATCGGCGGGAACGAAGAGGCAGTGCGGTTGTCCGGCATCAACGTCGACCGCATCAAGATCGCCATCTTCAGCATCCAGGGCCTCATGACCGGGTTTGCAGGCATCGTGCTCGCTGCCCGCATGACGAGCGGCCAGCCGAATACCTCGCAGGGCTTCGAGCTTACCGTAATATCCGCATGTGTTCTCGGCGGCGTATCGCTCTCCGGCGGTGTGGCATCCATGACCGGCGCGCTCGTCGGTGTCCTCATCATGGGGTCGGTACAGAATGCCATGAATCTCCTCAACACACCGACGTTCTATCAGTACGTGGCGCGGGGCACGATTCTCCTGGCGGCGGTCATTTTCGATACCCTCAAGCAGGGCAAGGTCCGGTAAATGGCGGAGTGGACGAACGACGATGAGCTCTTCCGCATCGGGCGAGAGGAGCTCTACACCGCCGTGGTCGGCGATATCTGTGACCAGCTCGGGATGCGACGACGGTTCCTGCCGCCGGAGTTGCGGCCGCTGAAGGCGGCACCCGGCGTGCCGGTGATGATCGGGCGCGCCATGACGGTGCTCGAAGCGGACGTGTTCTCCGAGCCCGCCGGCGGGTCGCCCTTCGGCTCGATGTTGAGCGCCCTCGACGATCTGCGTCACAACGAGGTCTACGTGTGCGCGGGCGCCAGTCCCCGTTACGCCCTCATCGGAGAGCTCATGGCGACGGCCATGATGGCGCGCGGGGCCGTCGGTGCGGTGGCGGACGGTTACATTCGCGACAGCGAGGGCATTCTCGCGCTGGATTTTCCCGTGTACTCCCGCGGTTCCTATGCGCAGGATCAACGGGGCCGGGGTATCGTCATGGACTATCGTGTTCCCGTGGAGATCGGCGGCATCACGATCGAGCCGGGTGATATCGTCCTTGGCGACGTGGACGGGGTCCTCATCGTGCCGCAGGAGGCCGAGGTCGAAGTCTTCACCCGGGCACTGGCAAAGGCACGTGCCGAGAAGACCGTGCAGAAGGCCATCGCCGGTGGAATGACGGCCACGGAAGCCTTCGATACGTATGGGATTCTGTAGTATGAAACTCTGTGGAGATATGTCGACGTGAAGATTACCGACGTTCGCGTGTGGCTGGTTGAGGGGATCAAGTACAACTGGACCATGCTGAAGGTCTACACCGATGAGGGCGTCACCGGCGTGGGAGAGGCGACGAACTGGCCGGGAAGCCCCGTCGTCGAGGCTGCCGCGCGGCACGTGGGCGAGCGGGTCATCGGCATGGATCCGCTTCGCACCGACTACGTGTGGTCGAAGCTGTATCGGGACCTCAACTGGATCGGTCCCTACGGCGCCTCGCTCTGCGCCATCAGCGGACTCGACATGGCGCTTCTCGACCTCAAGGGAAAGCACTACGGGCTTCCCGTGTACGAGTTGCTCGGCGGCGCGTTCCGGCGGGAGATTCTCCTCTATGCGAATTACTGGTTTACCGGCGGCGGATTGAGTCCCGCTGAATACCGGAGCGCCGCCGCGGAGGTGATGGAGGCCGGTTTCACCGGCGTGAAGTTCGACCCCTTCGCCCACACGAGCTACTTCTACGGCGAGAACCTCGCGCCCAATCTCGGCCTCACCGAGCACCAGAAGGACCTGGCCGAGGAGGTTACCGCGGCGGTGCGCGAGGCGATCGGGCCGGAGTCGGCCATGATGATAGAGACCCACGCGATGCTGAACTTTCAGGCCGCCTGCGAGATGGCGAATCGGCTTTCGCCCTACGGAGTGACCTGGTTCGAAGAGCCCGTAGGACCCGAGAACGTGGAGACACTCGCCGCATTCCGCACGCGCATACCGGCTGAGGTTCCCATCTGTGTCGGCGAGCGGCACTACACGCGAAGCGGCATTCGGCCTGTCCTCGAGCGACAGCTCTGCGATATCATCATGCCCGACATCACCCGCTGCGGGGGCCCGAGCGAGCTCAAGCGCATGGCCACGATGGCGGAAGCCTACGGGGTTCTCATCGCCCCCCACAATCCCAACGGTCCCCTGTCGACCATTGCCAGCGTGCACGTGTGTGCCTCACTGCCGAACTTCTTCCGGCAGGAGTTCATGTTCCACGATGTGCCCTGGAGGGACGAGGTGATCGACCATCCGCTCGACATCCGCGACGGGCATCTGCACCTCAGTGACCGGCCGGGGCTCGGGGTTGATCTTGTCGAGGACGAGCTCGAGCGCCATCCCGGTGTCAGGGAGATGCGGGACGGATTCTACGTGTAGCTGCGAATGGGAGGCGAGATGGCGCTGACAGTTGATCTATCGGGAAGTGTCACGATTGTCAC
>JAWLDL010000380.1:0-3026 GCA_041686675.1 Spirochaetia bacterium
GGAGTTCGGCCCGCTTGCCGGCGCGCGATCGCAATCGGACCGGATCGCCTTCTGTCTCTGCGCCCAGCACGTGCTGCGCGTCCTTCAGGGTCAGGCCGAAGAGCGCCCGCTCCCGCTCCATCAGAGCTCTTCCGGCAGCATTCTCAATCATGGTACATCTCCACAGGGCTGCGCCGGCTTCGCGGATCCGCGCTGCCGAATCCGTTCCCGATGAGCTCGCAGATCGCCTCGTCGCTGCGCTCGCTCTTCGCCAGATCGGCGGGCCTCCCGCGGGTAGTCGAGGCGGATCACGCTGTGGGGAAGTCAAGAACTGCGGTAGAAGCCGTTTCGTGTACTCCGTGTTCAGCGCGGGCTACCGGGCAGCGAATCACCAGGATCACGATCGTGACGTTCTCCTGGAGATCCCGGTCACGGCACTTGCGCTCGACGTACCCGTGGATTCGGCCCGCATGAACTGTCCCGCACAGGCAACACGGGATTGTGCGGCCTTCGGTATGGAATCGATGGACGAAATCGCATAGGTTGTAGTTGATGGCTGTGGTGTTGTCACAGTTGTCACCGGCGCTTCCGTTGTCTTACCAACGGGGCGCCCTTTTCATTGGTTGGCGAGGGAGGAAAACATCCTGGTCAGCCCACCGAATCCATTATCGTCAGGTTTCTCAATTCACGGAAAGTTCGGCTGG
This sequence comes from Spirochaetia bacterium, assembly GCA_041686675.1. Classification (GTDB taxonomy): domain Bacteria; phylum Spirochaetota; class Spirochaetia; order DSM-27196; family PWMO01; genus JAAAOH01. The sequence continues at coordinate 684 of JAWLDL010000380.1, forward strand.
CGGGGACAGCATCTCGCGACGGCGTGTGCACTGTGAGCCTATTTGACTCATATTGATGAGTCAGATACACTCAATACATGAGCAAACGACTTCAGGTGCTGCTTGATGAGGCCGAATACGACGAGATCAAGCGTATTGCGGGCGAGAACGGCATGACCACGGCGGAGTGGGTTCGCGAGATGCTCAGAAGGGCCAGGCGAGAGTACCCTCGCATGCGATCTGAACGAAAGCTCGCTGCGCTCGATGCCGCTACGTCGTACGAGTTTCCAACTGCCGATATTGGACAGATGCTCGGCGAGATTGAAGAGGGGTATGGCAGTGGTCTTCGTTGACTCGAATATCCCGATGTACCTGATCGGTGCCCCTCATCCAAACAAGCAGCTTGCCGAGATCGTGCTCAGGCGCCTAGTGAACGGGGAACAGACACTCGTCACCGATGCGGAGGTGTTTCAGGAGATCCTTCATCGCTACACGGCGATACGCCGCCACGACGCGATATCTCCCGCATTCCGGCTCCTGGAGGAAACCGTCGATACCTGCCTGTCGATCACCCTTGATCATGTGAACCGCGCCAAGACGTTGTTGGAGTCACACCCGGGGCTATCTGCTCGGGACGCGGTGCATCTTGCGGTTATGGAAGCCCACGAAATCCTTGAGGTGTTCTCCTTCGACGCAGGATTCGACGCCGTCCCAACGGTGAAGCGGATCGTGGGTTAGGGCTTCATCGAGCGAGCAACGTGCGCGAGTGCTTCCCCCAGTCGGAGAGGGCACGTGGAGGCATCACGCCTGGTTTTCCTGGGATTGGTGCCCCGCGATGATGCGTTGGATACTGATGTCTTCATCCAGGTCTCCCCAATGGATCCCGGAACCGTTGCCGATCAGTCGGAAGTTTGCATTGCGATCGAGCGCGCGTATGATTGAATTATGACGGTACGGTACGTCTATTGGCGAGAAGACGACCACTGGCTCGGATATCTCGAAGAGTTCCCTGACTATTGGACCCAAGGGGAGACGGTCGATGACCTGAAAGAACACCTGCGAGACTTCTTCGAGGACCTTTCTCAAGACCGAATCCCAGAGGTTCGGCGCGCGGCGGAGCTGGAAGTCGGTTGAAGCGAAGGGATCTCGTTAAGCAACTCGAAGGAGCCGGGTTGTGATGATTCGGCACGGTAGCAGACACGACTGGTACCGCAATCCGTCTACGGGCATGTCGCAGCCGGTTCCACGTCACCGAGAGATGAACGAGATACTGGCCGAGCGAATCCTGAAGCGGCTGACGGATTAGGCTTTCGGTGCCAACGGTGCCAACGGTGCCAACGGTGCCAACGGTGCCAACGGTGCACGATGGCACCCTACACCCTGCGAGTCGGTCGACGGCGAGAGCCAATCTGGAAGCTCTTCCACTTTCCAATGGGCGTCAATACCGTGCGTCTGGTCGAAGGCGCGGCCTTCGACCCGGAGTTCCGCCCTGCGGAACTCCACGTGACTGTTTCTCACCCCAGAAACAAAAAAAGGCATCGCTTTCGCGATGCCCCAAATCCTTGCTCCAAAGAGCTTTCCTCTGCCCGAGACTGGAATCGAACCAGCACGTCCGTAAGGACACTAGACCCTGAACCTAGCGCGTCTACCAATTCCGCCACTCGGGCTCGTGCAGAACGAAAAGCTATCACCGGCGCAATCTGAAGTCAATACGTCGGTGGCGTCGGTGCGCCCGTCTCGGGCGGGCGCCGGGTGGCTCCCCGGGGTCGGCACGCCGCGCCCGCCCGCACCCGAGGGCCTCGCGCGCCGTGCTCGGCCGTCTCCGCAATCATCTCACCGCCGCCGCGACGGCTCGCTCGGCCTCGTCCCACAGCCGCCCGGCGAGCTCGGGATCCTGCGCGCGGGGGTCCTTCTCCTTCTCGTCGCCCAGGTGGTAGTACCGGCCGCTCGATCGGTCGAGCGCGCGCGAGCAGGCGAGGTCCGCGAGCGTGTCGGCGGAGCGCTCAGGGCCGGGGAAGAAGAGCCGGAATACGAGCCGGATGAGCGGCTGCAGGACGCGCGGCGCGTCGCGCGCGATGGAGGTGCTCATCGCGCCGGGACACATCGCGAGCACCGTGAGCGGCTGTTCGCTGTCAAGCGAGTGCCGGCGCGTGACCTCCTCGGTGAAGGTCGTGAGGAGCAGCTTCGAGTAGCCGTACCATCGCATCGACTCGCGCATGCCGTAGGCACCGACGGCGAACGGCTTCTCTGCCGGTACGTTCGGGGCGCTTCGATGCGCCTCCGACGAGACGAACACGAACCTTGGCGGTCGGCCGGTGTCGCCGGACGCGTCGGAGGCGCCGGCGGGGAAGGCGATGCAGCCGC
>JAWLDL010000381.1:0-3022 GCA_041686675.1 Spirochaetia bacterium
CGGATCGATGCCTGAGGCGAGGTTGAACTGCCGTTCCATGTTCCAGATGCGGCTGCCGATCATCATCATCTCATCCACCGACAGGTCGAATCCCGTGGCGGCATTGATCATGGCATTGTACTCGGGAGCGCCGAGCGAGAAACTCGTGAACAGGCACAGGCCCGCCGAATCGATCACGCCGGTCAGATTCTGGAAGATGATGGCCCACTGCGGCTTGCTGTCGATCTCCTGCGGGTCGAGCTTCTCAGGTGCGCCGAGGATCTCCGGGGAGATGAGGTATGCACGCACATGGTCCGCCCCGCGATTGCCGACCGCGTATTCGAGGCCGTGGCCCTGTACGCCGCGCGGGTCGTAGGCTGCGAGCTCCTGCTTCTTGATGGTCATCGAGAGCTCGGTGTGACCGTAGTGCTCGGCCAGGCGATAGGAGCCCTGGGCGAGGAGCTGTCCGATCTTGCCCTCGGAGAGACCCATCTTGGTGAGCCAGTAGGCAAGCGCTTCGGTGCTGCCGAAGGTCGGCTCGGGGCCGTTCTCCAGGTCCTCTTTCGGAACGTGTCCCTTCTCGTAGAGCTCCATCAGACAGGCGATGGTAACGCCGGCGGAGATGGTATCGAGACCGAGGTCGTTACAGGTGAAGTTTGCATCACAGATAGCGTTGAGGTCGTCGATGCCGCACATCGGGCCGAATGCCCAGCCGGTCTCGTACTCGGGGCCTTCACCGCGGCGACCGTTGGGAAGCTCCACATCACGGGCGCACTGGATGGGGCACATGTAACAACCGGTGTTGCGTTTGAGGTAGCCCTTCTCCACGAGTGCCTCACCCGACATTTTCTCGGTGCCCTCGAACATCACGTCCTGGGCGTTACGGGTGGGATACATGCCGTTCTGGTTGATGATGTTGTCGAGGACCTTCGTGCCGAGGGAGGGGAGGCCCTGCCCGGTGATGGCGCCCTCTTTGAGCATCGCCAGGTTGGTCTTGACCGCTTTCTTGAAGGCCGCGTCATCGGAGATCGGCGAGTTGGCGTTGCCCCAGGCGACCACCGCCTTGAGGTTCTTGCTTCCCATCACCGCGCCGACGCCGCTTCGACCGGCCGCACGGTGCTTCTCGTTCATGATCGAGGCGAACAGGCTCTGCCGCTCGCCGGCGACACCGATACAGGAGACCGATGCGCGCTTCTGACCCGAGTCGGCAAGCAGGGCATCGGTGGTCGCCTCTACGCGCTTGCCCCATACGTGGGTTGCGTCCTTGAGCTCCACACCGTCGGGGGAGACCGAGAGGTAGACCGGCTTTTCCGATTTGCCCTCGAAGATGATGATGTCGTAGCCGGCTTTCTTCAGGTACGCGCCGAAGACGCCGCCTGAGTTACTCGAGGCGATCGTTCCCGTGAGCGGGCTCTTGGTGACGACCATGAAGCGGCCGCCGGTCGGCGCGGTCGTGTTCGAAAGCGGACCCGTGGCGTAGATCAGCTTGTTTTCCGGCGAGAGCGCATCGATCTTGGGATCGATCTCATTGATCAGGATGCGCGATCCGAGGCCGCGACCGCCAAGGTAGAGCCTGGCGAGATCCATCGGGGTGTCCTCGGTCGTGATGATGCGGGACGTCAGATTGACGCGGAGCATTTTGCCCATGTAGGACATAAGGCATACCTCCATCAGGTAGGGTAAAAGAGTATCCTTCCCCTTTCCAAATGGTGGGAGGCGGGCGGGTTTCCCCGCTCACCCTGTCGGCCTTTTGCCGTAGCGCGCCGGTTCAACGAAGCGGCGGCCGTAGGCGGTACGGCTCGGGAAAGCATGAGTATTTTCGCATGGTTTATGTGAGCTGTCAAACAATGAATCGGCGGATTCGCGCCACCGGGGCCACCGGGGCCACCGGGGCCACCGGGGCCCACCGCCGTCCCGAAAAGGCGCTTGACGCCCCGGGCCAAACGGACATACTTAGCCCCGACAGGCCTGCGCTCGCGCGAGCGAGCGCGGCTGGTTTGCATCTACGGAGGAACACATGAAACGGGTAACTGTACGTGCCGGGTTCGGAATTGCACTGCTCGTGCTGGCAGCGGGCTGCGCATCGGTGGACGGAATCGTTTCCGATGCGATCGGCTCCGCCGTCACCGGTACCACGGAGCGGGCGCTCGAGCGGAGTATGAGCCAGTGGACCGATCAGATGGCGTTCCAGATGACCTACATGCAGGTCTTCTTCCTCGGCGGCTACGGAGCAGGCTTCGACGACTTCGAGGAAGGGCAGGGCGCTACCTGGGAGATCACCTCGACCGACGGTGAAGAGGATTCGACCTTCATCGGCGAGCGGGCGCTCCTGCGTCGCAACGGAGATGGTACCTCCTGGTGGTATCTTCGCTTCGATTCCGAGGAGGAGGATGAGGAGTTCGAGTACGAGGTGCTCATAGACGAGGAGTACGACGCACTCGAGATCTATCTGAAGGACCCTGAAACCGGTGAGGTCCGCCACCGGGTATTCGAGCAGGAGCCGGAAGGCGCCGAAGAGGCTGCGGCGGAGGACCCCGAGGCCACCGGTGCCGACGAAGAGTGGGAGGAGCCGACCTACGACGACGGGGAGGTCGTCTTCGACGAGGACATGAGCGAGTACCGCCGGGAGCGCGTGACGGTGACCGTACGGGCGGGAACCTACGAGACCGATCTGCTCGTCTACGAGTACACCGACGAGGAAACCGGCGACTCGGTGGAGTATCGGTGGTGGACGACCGACGAGGTGCCCGGCGACGTCGTCCTCTATGAATGGGAGAATACCACGGAGGCTGAGAGCGGCATGCTGCGCGGAGAGCTCATCCGGGTTCGAAGCGGCTACACGACGAAGTTCGGCGCGTTCTGAGCGAGAGCCGCCGCGGTACTACTCGCCGGCTTCGGGGCTCAGCAGAAAGACCTCGGGGCGGTACTCGAAGTGGATGGGATCGAAGAAGAGCCACTTGCCGCCCCACACGAAGCCGTTTCGCTCGAAGGCGTCGACGATCGGCTGGGGGATCATGAAGCGGTCCTCCTCGCCGAGCGCCCA
>JAWLDL010000382.1:0-3021 GCA_041686675.1 Spirochaetia bacterium
ACGGCCCGCCGCTGCAAGCCGCACAGCCGCCGAAAGCCCGCCGAGCCCCGCCCCGACTACCGCGACGCGGGCGCGGGCGCGGGTGACCGCGCCGCCGGGGCGGTCGTCGCCGCCCGGGAGCGCCCCGTCGCGCGGGTCGCCGCCACGTGGGTCGTCGCCGCCCGGCTGGTCGCCGCCCGGGTGGTCGCGCGAGTCGCCGCCGGTTCTCATGTCTCGTGGCCGGCGATCACATCGCGGTAGAAGTAAAAGCTGTCCTTCGGCACGCGACGCAGATTCACGTAGTCGCAGTAAACGATCCCGAATCGTTTGGTATACCCGAGGGACCACTCGAAGTTATCAATGAACGACCACAGAAAGTAGCCCGCCAGCGGGACCCCCGCCTCGATTGCGTCACGGCAGGCCTCGAAGTGCTCGCGCAGGTAGGAGATGCGGCGCGGATCGTGGCAGCGCTCCCCGTCGGCTGAGAGTACATCCGGCATTGCCGCGCCGTTCTCGGTGACATACAGGGGAAGATCACCCGTTCGCTCATGGACCCAGCGCAGATGTCGGTAGAGCCCCCGCGGGGTGACCGGCCAGTCCATCTCTGTCGTCTCCTGGTATTGCGGCTCGAAGCGAAATCCCTCCGGGTGACCCGGGTCGGCGCCGATCGCATCTTCCCAGTAGAAGTTCACGCCCAGGAAATCGATCGGCGCGGAGATGATCTCCATATCGCCCGAGTGCACCGGCATCTCGATCTCCGGATACGCGTCGAGATGGCGCTGCGGATAGCCCTGTCCCAGGATGGGGTCGAGAAAGATCCGCGTCTGGCCGTCGGCCGCCCGGTCTGCGGCATCGATATCCTCCTGTCGCATCGTCGCCGGGCGCGGGGATATCATGTTGAGCGTTATTCCAACCTCTCCCGAGAGACCGGTTTCGCGATAGGCCTGCACCCCGAGGCCGTGCGCAAGGTTGAGGTGATGCACGGCCCTGTAGGCCGCGGCGCGATCCTGACGTCCCGGAGCGTGCACACCGACGAGATATCCGAGGATCGAGGAGCAGTAGGGCTCGTTCAGCGTAATCCACTTGTGAACCCGATCGCCGAGAACCCGATAGCACTCGGCCGCATACTCCGCATAGCGGTAGGCGGTGTCCCGGTTCGTCCACCCACCGGCATCCTCGAGCGCCTGCGGGAGGTCCCAGTGATAGACGGTGACCACCGGCTCGATGCCGTTCGCCTCGAGCTCGTCCATGAGGCGCTTGTAATAGTCGAAGCCCGCCTCATTGCGCCGCCCGTAGCCGTCGGGAAAGATCCGCGGCCACGCCAGGGAGAAGCGATAGGCGCCCACGCCGAGTCGGCGCATAAGCGCGACATCCTCCGGGTAACGGTGGTACTGGTCGCAGGCGCGGTCGCCGGTGTGACCATGGGTGACGTTCCCCGGGGTACGGGAGAACGTATCCCAGATGCTCACTCCCCGACCGTCTTCGTCGACGGCGCCTTCGACCTGATAACTCGCGGTTGCGGTGCCCCAGAGGAAATCCTCGGGGAATGCTAAGTCGGACACGGTGTTGCTCCTTTGCAAACAAGCGTAATACATCCGGTGCGGCCTCGCAACGCGGGGCCCGGTAACCCGCGGCCCTGCGGCAACGCCCTGCCGCCTACCACCGCTACTGCGGCACCGCCTCCGCAGTCCCCGAGCGCGCGGCCGCGCGACGCCGAATCTCCGCCACCACCTCGCGGTGCGCCGCTGCAGAGAGAACTTCCTCCGGATCGAGCCCCTGCAGGTTTGCAAAGCGGCGAGTGAACACCTCCTCGTCGGGAACCAGTATCCCGCGGTCGAGCTTGACCCGCAGGATCCGGCGAACCGACGCGTCGACGCGGCTCTCCGGGATCCGCCCATCACGAAGAGCTTCGAGCAGGGCGTCGCGGGCACGCTCTGGGCGCGCCGGGGTAAGGACGATATCGCCTCCGGCGGCAACCACGGCCACCGCCGCGCTTCGGTCGCCGAGCACATCGGAGAGCCCGCCCATGGTCACCGAGTCGGAGATGAGAAGCCCGTCGAAGCCGATCTCTTGCCGAGCTGCGCCCTCGAGAACAGCCGGCGAGACACTTGCAGGCGTCGCGTCGCCGGTGAGGGCAGGTACCGCGACATGGGCCACCATGAAGGCGTCCACTCCCGCCCTCGCTGCCGCGCGGAACGGGGGCCAGTCCATCTTCTCGAGCCGCTCGGCAGAGGCGTCGACCGCAGCGGTCGTATAGTGGCTGTCGTCCACCGCGCCACCGTGGCCCGGAAAGTGTTTGACCGCCGCGCTCACGCCGCGGTTCTGCAGGCCCCGAAGGAAGGCCGTGGCGAGCCGCGAGACGACCTTCGGATCCCCCGAATACGTGCGACTGTCGAGAAAGCGATTGTCCTCGGATTTCGCTACATCGACCACGGGCGCAAAGTTCAGATTGAAGCCGAGAGCGCGAAGCTCTGTCCCGAGTGCGCGCCCCGCCCGATAGGACAGAAGCGGGTCCCCGGCGGCGCCGAAGGTGGCGGCGGTCGGGAGGTGTGTTGCAACGCCGGGGCCGAGATGGCGGAGCCGACTCACGAGCCCGCCCTCTTCATCGACCGCGACGAAGAGCGGGATGCGGGCGGTGGCTTGAACGCCGGATATGAGCCCGGTGAGCTGGGGCACGCTTTTGACATTCCCGCCGTAGAAAACGACGCCACCAGGCTGCAGCTGCCGGAGCCGCCTCTCAGTGAGGGGGTCGAGCTCGGTCAGCGGTCCCCCGGTATCCGAGGAAACGAGAGCGACCACGAGAAGCTGCGTTACTTTGTCCTCGAGGCTCATCTCGGAGATTCGTGACTCGATGTAGGCATCACGTGCAGCGGGATAGTGTGCCGGGGCGGGGAGCACGTAGGGGTCTTCCGGGGCGATCGCGGGCTCCCCGGCGCCCCGGGGCTCCGCAGCGGCCGGGGGCGCCGGGGCCGCCCGGGAGTCCGGGGAAGCGGGCGCCGAGGCCGCCCGGGACTCCGAGGCCGCGGGCGCCGGGGCTGCGGG
>JAWLDL010000383.1:0-3020 GCA_041686675.1 Spirochaetia bacterium
TTTTGAAGATTCTCGCCGCCGGTCGGCCGCTCTCCATTCAGGCTCACCCCGACCTCGAGCAGGCCCGGGCGGGCTTTGAGCGGGAGAATGAGGCCGGCCTTCCCCTCGATGCCTTCGAGCGATCCTACCGCGACGACAACCACAAACCCGAGCTCATCCGCGCGCTCACCCCTTTCTCCGCCCTGCGCGGGTTTCGGCCGCTCGAGGACATTGCGGAGGAGTTTTCCGGCTCGGAGTTCTCAGGCGCACGATCGTCGGGCCCGGCGGCCCCGGGGGACGGAATGTCAGAGCTGGCCGCCGCCGTTTCCGGGCTCCGCGCGGCACCGGGTGAGTCCTCCCTGCGGCGCTTTTTCTCCGCGCTCATGAGCACGGACGAGACCGAGCTGGCAGAGGCCGCGCTGCTTCGCGCGCGAAACGCCGGGGCGCGAACGCGCTACGAGTGGGTGCAGCGACTCGGCGAGGAGTACGGCGCCGACCGCGGTATTGCCGCACCTCTCTACCTCAACTGCCTCGAGCTCGAGCCCGGTGAGGCCATGTTCCTGCCTGCCGGGACGCTTCACGCCTATCTCGAGGGTGTCGGTATCGAGGTCATGGCAAACTCCGACAACGTGCTCCGCGGCGGCCTCACGAGAAAGCATGTCGATGTGCCCGAGCTGATACGAACCCTCGTCTTCGCCCCCGACGAGCCGGAGATCCAGCGTGCGGACCCTGACACTCCGCCGGGCCGGTGGCACCGCTACGCGACGCCTGCACCCGAGTTCGCCCTCGAGGAGACCCGCGTGGACGGCACGGCCGAGCGCCCGCGACCCGCCGCTGCGCCGGAGGTGGTGCTTGCGCTCGAAGGATCGGTCCGGCTGCGGGACCCTGCAGGCGAGGGTGTCGAGCTCGCGCGCGGGGAGTCCGCCTTTGTCACCGCCGATACCGGGGGCTATACGCTCCGGGGATCGGCCCGCGTCTTCGTTGCCACCGTCCCGCTCGCGCCTGCGTCGGGGATGGCGTCATGACGATCTGGGTCGATGCGGACTCGTGCCCGAAGCGGGTTCGTGATATCATCATTCGCGCGTCGGATCGCCGCGGGGTTACGGCGCGCTTCGTTTCACGGCAGGACGTCGGGGTGCGCAGCGCCGGCGAGGTGGAGAGCATCGTCACCGAAGAGGACGCCGACGAGGTCATTGTCTCCCGGGCCGAGGAGGGTGATATCGCGATCACACGCGATATACCGCTTGCCGCGCGTCTGGTCGAGCAGGCGGTGGTCGTGCTCAACACTCGCGGTGAGGTGTATACGAGTGAGAACGTCCGCGAGCGGCTCTCCGAGCGTGACTTCATGTACGAGTTCCGAAGCGCGGCATCCTTCACGGAGCCCGGCCGGCGCTACGGAACCCGGGAGGTGACCGCATTTGCGAACGCCTTCGACCGCGAGCTGGAAAAACGCTTGAAATAGGGACTGTATCGTTATTAAATTACCGGTAGTGGCAAAGATGACCAATTCAATCAACATGAGGTGTCGCAAATGAGGACGACTCAAGTAACCGACGGTGTGTTCCGTCTCTCCGCAAACGTCGACAACATCCTGTTCGAGGGTATGTGGCCCATTCCGAACGGCATTGCAATGAACTCCTATGTCGTCAAAGGCGAAAAAGCCGCGATCATCGACGGTGTGTGTACCTGGGAAGGCGTGCCCGAGGAGCTCTTCGAACAGCTCGACCAGATGAAGGTCAAACTCGAGGATATCGACTATGTGATCATCAACCACATGGAGCCGGATCACTCCGGCTGGCTCGAGCCTTTCTCTCAGCTGCGAGGCGATGACAACTTCGAGATCCTCTGCACCCAGCGTGCGGTGCCGCTCCTCGAGAGCTTCTACGGGATCACCAAAAACATTCGCCCGGTGAAGTCCGGAGACACGCTGGACCTCGGCGACGGGCGCGTGCTGGCCTTCGAAGAGATCCCGAACGTGCACTGGCCCGAGACCATGGCAACCTACGACACGAAGTCGAAGACGCTGTTTCCCTGTGATGCCTTCGGCTCCTTCGGCGCCGTCTCCGATGACGCCCCCTACGACGACCAGCTCGATCAGAGCCAGATTGACTTCTTCGAGCGGGAGGCCTCACGCTACTTTGCCGATATCGTTGCAGCTTTCTCGATGCCGACGCAGAAGGCCATCGACAAGGTGGAATCCCTGCCGGTGGACATCATCGCTCCCGGACACGGCATCGTCTGGCGCAAGAATCCGCAGAAGATCGTCGACGACTACAAGCGCTACGCAAGCTACTCCAGGGGGCCGGCAAAGCCCGAGGTCACCGTCATCTGGGGCAGCATGTACGGAAACACCGAGCAGGGCGTGCAGCCCGTGGTCGAGGGCCTCGAAGCAGAGGGCGTCAAGGTCCATGTCCACGAGGTTCCCGAAACCGATGTCGGATTCATTCTGCAGTCGGTCTGGGAGTCATCGGGTGTCGTGCTCGGCATGCCGACCTACGAGTACAAGATGTTCCCGGCTATGGCGGCCGTCGTCGACGAGATCGGCAAGAAGAAGGCCTTCAACCGCAAGGCGTTCAGCTTCGGCTCCTACGGCTGGTCCGGAGGCGCTCAGAAGGAGCTCCAGGAAATCGTGGAGCGCAACAAGATGAAGTGGGATTTTCTCGACCCTGTGGAGTTCATGGGCAAGCCGACTGGGGACGAGAAGGAGCTCCTGAAACAGCGCGGCAGGGAGTTGGCCGTCAAAGTGAAGGAATGGTGTAACGCGTAGAGGTATCGAGGAGCCTGTTGTCGGGGCCGGCCCCGGCGACAGGTTCGCCCGTCGTCGATCCGAAGCGGCGCTCTTCCCCGATCGCTAGAATGCGGCGTTCTTCGGAGTGCGCGGGAAAGGAATAACGTCGCGGATGTTCTGCATTCCGGTGACGTACTGAACCAGCCGTTCGAATCCCAGCCCGAAGCCTGAATGCGGCGCGCCGCCGAACTTCCTGAGCTCGAGATACCACCAGTAGTTCTCCGGCGCGAGGCCCATCTCCGCAATCCGCCGC
>JAWLDL010000384.1:0-3016 GCA_041686675.1 Spirochaetia bacterium
GGTATGGAGGCGTGCACGGCCTCCTCGCCGTCATCCTGATGGACGAGGTAGGGCCCGTAGCGGCCGACGCGAATCTCGGTATCCTCGGGGAGCTGGGGGAGGGCGACGGTGCGCGATTCGCTCGGGTCAATGGCGCCCTCGCGGTCATCCACCTGCTGCTTGAGGCCGTCCTCACCGAGGTAGAACTCACGCAGATACTCGAGCGAGTCTCGCTCGCCGTAGGCAATCTCGTCGAGCGCGTTCTCCATTTCCGAGGTGAACCCGTACTCGATGAGATAGTGAAAGTGTCGCTCGAGGAGCTGGGTGACGGCAAAGCCGGTGAAGGTGGGCACGAGCGCCGTGCCCTGCCTGCGCACGTATCCCCGCTCGTAGAGCGTGGAGATGATGGATGCGTAGGTGCTCGGCCGGCCGATGCCCTCGCGCTCGAGTCGTTGCACCAGGGAGGCCTCGGTGAAGCGTGCGGGCGGTTTGGTCTCGTGGTAGAGCGCCTCGAGGTCCTTGAGGTCGAGGGTCTGTCCCTCGGTGAGGTCGGGGAGGAGCACTTCCTTGTCGTCGAGCGCGGCATCGGGGTCGTCTTTTCCCTCGACGTAGACCCGCAGAAAGCCGGGGAAGAGAATACGGGTGCCGCTTGCGCTGAACTCGCACTCTCCCGCCTCTATCCGGGCGGAAACCTGCAGCTTCTTCGCATCGGCCATCTGCGTGGCGAGGGTGCGCTTCCAGATCATGTCATAGAGGGCACGGTCCTTGCCGGTAAGGTCGGTCTGCTCGGGTGCCCGGAAGGCGGCGCCGGCCGGGCGGATCGCCTCGTGGGCCTCCTGTGCGCGCGCTTTCGAGGAAAACTGTCGGGGCTTCTCGAAGAGGTAGTCCGCGCCGTAGCGCTCCTCCACGGTGCGCCTGGCGCCGCCGATCGCCTCGCCGGAGAGATGGGGCGAGTCGGTCCGCATGTAGGTGATGAGCCCCTCTTCGTAGAGGCGCTGGGCGATCCGCATGGTGTCACGGGCGGAGAGGCCGAGCTTTCGGTTTGCCTCCTGCTGGAGCGAGGACGTGATGAAGGGCGGGGCCGGGCGGGAGGTGGTCTCCTTTTCAGCAACCTCGCGAACCGTCCACGTGGCCTTCCCGAGGCGTTTGCTGAGGCCCTCCGCCTCCTCCTTGCTGAGTACCCGTACGTTCTTCTTTGCGAGCTCGCCCGTGGTGGCATCGAAGTCCTTGCTGCCGGCAATCCGCTGGCCCTCGACGCTCTGCAGCTTCGCCTCGAAGACGGCTCCGGCCGAATCCGCCGGAGAGCTCAGGGCTGCCTTGAGATCCCAGTACACGGACTTTCGAAAGCGGATGCGTTCTCGCTCGCGCTCGACGATCAGCCTGAGGCCGGGAGACTGCACACGCCCCGCTGAAAGCCCGTAGGCGATCTTCTTCCAGATGAGCGGCGAGAGCGTGAATCCGTAGAGACGGTCGAGGATGCGGCGCGTCTCCTGCGCCTTTACCAGGCTCATGTCGATGTCCCGGTAGTTCTCCAGTGCCTCATGAATCGCGTTCTTCGTGATCTCGTGAAATACCATCCGCCGCACGGGCACCTTGGGTTTGAGAACCTCGACGAGATGCCAGGAGATGCTCTCTCCCTCACGGTCTTCATCAGTGGCGAGCACCAGGGCATCCGAGTTCTTGAGCTTGGACTTGAGCTCGCGGATGATCTTGGTCTTGCCCTTGGGCAGGATGTAGAGGGGCGCAAAGTCGTTCTCGACGTCGATGCCGAGGCGGGCCCAGTCCTCCTGCTTCAGTTTCTTCGGCACGTCGGAGGCGCTCTGCGGGAGGTCCCGTATGTGGCCGATACTGGCCTCGACGTGATAGTTGTTGGGGAGGAAGCGCTTAATGGTCCGCGCTTTGGTCGGTGATTCAACGATAACGAGTACGCGTTCCGACATATGGGCCGATATACTGCAAAATATCGGCAATTGGTCAATAGATCAAATCGGCACGGTCGGTGCAACGTTGAAGACTGATCGTAAAATGGGTATCATGGCGGCCACTATTACGACGGCTGCAGCGAGGCAGAAGGAGCGTTCATGAAGGCGGTCGAGCTTGCAAAGAGCTTCAACCACAAGGAATTCGAGGATCGCATCTATGCGATGTGGAAGGAGCAGGGATATTTCTCCCCCGGTGACCCCCGGGACGTATCCGCGAAGGGTTCTCCCTTCGTCATCGTCATTCCGCCGCCCAACGTAACCGGTGTGCTCCACATGGGGCACGGCCTCAACAACAGCCTGCAGGACGTGCTGGTGCGCTACCATCGCATGCTCGGCGAGCCGACGCTGTGGGTGCCGGGAACCGACCATGCGGGTATCGCCACGCAGAACGTTGTGGACCGGAAGCTCCGCGCGCAGGGCATCGACAAGTACGACCTGGGCCGCGAGAAGTTCGTGGAGGAGACCTGGAAGGTCAAGGAAGAGCATCACGGGACCATCACCCGGCAGCTCGAGAAGATCGGAGCCTCCTGCGACTGGTCGCGCGAGCGCTTCACCCTCGATGAGGGCCTCTCGCGGGCGGTCAACGAGGTATTCGTCACCCTCTACGAGCGGGATCTCGTCTACCGCGGGTACTATCTCGTGAACTGGTGCCCCTCCTGCGGCACGGCCCTCTCCGACGATGAGGTTGTTCACTGGGAGGAAGGCGGCAAGCTCTACCGCTACACCTATCCTCTGGAAGAAGGCTCGGGCAGCATCGAAATTGCGACCACGCGCCCCGAATCCATGCTTGGTGATATGGCGGTGGCGGTGAACCCCGCCGACGAGCGCTACACGCATCTGGTCGGCAAACACGTGACCCTCCCGCTGGTGGGCCGCAGCCTCCCCATCATCGCCGACGATTACGTCGATATGGAGTTCGGGTCGGGTGCGGTGAAGATCACCCCGGGACACGACCCAAACGACTACGAAATCGCCTTGCGCCACGATCTCGAGCTGCTGAACATTCTCAACCCCGACGGTAGGGCTCGGGCACGCTGTCGTTGAGCGTACCGTCG
>JAWLDL010000385.1:0-3016 GCA_041686675.1 Spirochaetia bacterium
GGGCCGGCTGCGTTCCCGGCGCCAGCCGCGTTCCCGGGGCCGGCCGCGTTCCCGGGGCCGGCCGCGTTCCCGGGGCCGGCCGCGTTCCCGGGGCCCGCGAAGGCGCCGGGGAGGCGCTCGAGGGTGCAGCGTACGGCGGCGATGCGCGCGTCGGGCTGTCCGGGTCTGGGTATCCCGGTTATCGTCCGGGTGCCCTCGAGATCGGTGCCGCTCACGAGGGCGCGGCGCGCTGTGAGGAGCTCGGCCTGGGAGGACAGGAGGAGGGAGCCCGGTTTCAGCGCCTGGCGGGCGGCGCCCCGGATGGTCAGGCGGAGTGATGCGTCGTCGAGCGCATCGAGTGAGCGGACCTCGACGGTGTCCCCGGCCGGGTACAGGACGGCGTCTCGCAGTGCGGGAAGCTCTCCTGACGGCCGGTCAACCGTCACCTCCACGCCCTTGGGTGGGCGGGCTCTGCGGCCTGCGGATCGCTGCGGTTCGACGGTGTCTCGGACGGTCAGAACGTAGATCATGTCGTCATGGGCCGGTCCCGGGAGACGGCGCCGGGGCCGTGGGCCGGGCCGCAGGGGATACCGGCTCCCCGCCGGCACCCGGGAAGCCACCGCGGCCACCGGCTACCGGCCGTCACCGGCGTCGGCGCGGCAGCTACCGAGGGGTTCCGGCGCGGCGGGCAAAAAAAACCCCCGGTTCTACGCGCATGGTGCGCGCGGCCGAGGGTCGTGCGAAGTCCGTATCGAGAAGCGCTAGTAGCTTCGGCTCTGCTGGGCCTTTCGCGCCTTCTTGGCAAGCTTTCGTTCGAGTGACTTTCGCTTTCGGTTTCGAATAGTGGAGGGCTTTTCGAAATATTCCCGCTTCTTCCACTCACGGATAATGCCCTCTTTCTCGACCATGCGCTTGAAACGCTTGATGGCCTTCTCGAGATTCTCTCCGTCATCTACACGAATATAGGCGATTGAAATCACCTCCCTTACTGTGGAGTCCCATCTGTGTCCCTAATATTCTCTGAAATCGCATCTATGTCAATAAGTCCCGAGGAAAGCAGCACTTCCGGCTCGATCGGAACGCGTGAGACCCGCACCTCCCAGTGCAGATGAGGACCCGTTGCGAGGCCGCTCGCCCCGACCGTTCCGATGATGTCCTCTGCGCCCACCGCATCTCCGACCGCCACCTGCGCCTCGTCGAGGTGATAATGCAGGCCGTATACGCCCGGCAGGTGCTCGATCACCACGGTATTGCCCGAGATTACGCGGTCGGCGACCATGACCACCCGCCCGTCGCCGCCGGCTCGAACCGGGGTGCCGGTAGGCGCCGCAATATCGATGCCCCAGTGAACCGCGCTTGCCGAGGCGCCGTCGACGTAACGGTACGTACGCCGGTCGCCGAAGTGTGATGTGCGTCTGCCACCGGTAACCGGAATCACGAAGGGCCCGGAGTGATAGACCGACTCAGGATCGAACCTCGAAATCAGGCTCCACATCTGCTCGGCCTCTTCGGCCCTGCGCTCATTGGGCTCGGCGCGAATCTCGGTGAGGGCACGGTTGAGAGCGATGGTCTCGCGCAGGAAGTCGCGCCTCACGATATCCATCGCACGAGCGAGCTCGACGGTACCGCTCGCGGAGCCGAGCACAATCGACACCTGATAGGGGCCCGGTTCCATGGTGCTCGAGATACCGGTCATACAGGCCCAGCGGGACTCCGAAACGGGGAAGCAGCGGCTGCTGAGAACGCGGCCGCTCTCAGCGGACTCCAGGGTCAGGAACGCCTCGCGCCCCACGCTGTTCTGCGCTTCGGAGCCCGCATCCTCGTCGGCGGGCCAGTCGATCACGAACACCGCCGGTTCGCCCTGCTCTACCTCGTCGGGAGCCTCGACGAACTCCTGCGTCGCGGCGGTCACCGCCGATGTCATCAACAGAGCTGCCACCGCGAGCACCGTCACCGCCCATCTCATATGTTCCATCAGCTACTTCTCCGATCGTTTCATATCGAGCACCTTCAGCTGCACGCGCTCACGGTTCTGGTAGAAATTCTTGCCGAACTCGAACAGCACATCGACGCGGTCGTTGAGAGAGAAGTCGACTTCCACCCGGTCCGCTGCGTTCCAGTACACCGCCGGCCATCTGTAGCGGCCGGTATCGAGCAGAAGCCGGCAGTGCGTCTCCTCCCTCCCGATGAACGAGACCTCCCGCACGAGCACGCCGCGGGAAAGAAAGACGAGTGGCGGGTTTCCCTGGCCGAACGGCGACATGCGCTGCACGACGCTTTCGAGGTCCGGTGTGAGGTACTCGAGCGGAAGCTCGGCATCGATGCTGATCTTCGGCTCCTCCTGCTCCTCGAGCTCCAGCTCCCGCACCACCTCGGCAAAGCGCACAAGAAAGGGGTCGAGATCGGCGGCGGGCAGAGAGAACCCGGCCGCGGCGTCGTGCCCTCCCCAGTCGGTGAGCATGGATTCGAGCCTGCCGAGCAGGGCCGTCGCACCCAGTCCGCGCGCGCTCCGGATCGACCCCACGGCACGACCGTCGAATGCGGTGATCACGGCGGCGGGAACGTTGAAGGTTCTCGCCAGCCGTCCGGCGAGCAGCCCGGTGATACCGCGATGCAGCTCCTCGTCCCGAACGACGATGAACTTGCTCTCGAGCTCCTCGTAGCTGCGCCTGGCCTCCGGAAGCAGCCGGTCCCAGGCGCTCTCGCCGAGCTCGCGCCTGCGGCGGTTGAATCCGAGCACCTCGTCTGCCAGACGATCGACCTCCTCATCGTTGTCGGAGAGGAGCAGCTGCACGGCCTTGTCCGGCTCTCCGAGGCGCCCGGTTGCGTTGATAGAGGGGGCGATCTGATAGCCGATGTCCTCCGCCTGCATCACCTTGCCGAAGATGCCGATGCGCTCGGTCAGCCGCTGCAGGCCCCGGCGGGGCTCGGTGGTGAGCTTCTGCAGGCCCTGCCGCACGAGAATGCGGTTCTCATCGCGCAGCGGCATCATGTCCGCGAGCGTACCCAGCGCCACGAGGTCGAGGACATCACGTCG
>JAWLDL010000386.1:0-3007 GCA_041686675.1 Spirochaetia bacterium
GCACCTCCAGGGCCTCGCCTGCCTCAACGGTTGGTGGTGCGGATAGCCAGCCGCGATCGGTGTCCAGGAGCAGCTCCCAGCGCCGCGACCACATCTTGTCCGGAAGGTGAAAGGTCAGCGGCTCGTAGTGCGCGTTGAACATGAGATAGAAGCTGTCGTCGCTCACACGAAGACCGTTCTCGTCGAGCGTGGGAATCGCGTCGCCATTAAGGAACACGGCGACGGACTTTGCAAAACCTTCGCCCCAGTTCTCCTCGGCCATCTGAACTCCGTCGAGGGTGAACCATTCGACGTCTTCGACCTGGGCGCCGTGAATCGCCCGTCCCTGGAAGAACCGCCGACGATGGAACACCGGGTGTTCCTGGCGGAATGTGACAAGGCGGCGCGTGAACTGAAGCATCTCCGGATCGGCATTGTTCCAGTTGTACCAGGATATCTCGTTGTCCTGGCAGTAACCGTTGTTGTTGCCCCCCTGCGTCCGTCCGATCTCGTCTCCTCCGAGAATCATGGGTACGCCCTGGCTCAGAAGAAGGGTGACCATGAAATTCCGGCGCTGGCGACGTCTGAGGCGCAACACGTCCGGATCGTCGGTGGGCCCTTCCACGCCGCAGTTCCACGAGCGGTTGTGGTCCTCCCCGTCCCGGCTCCCCTCGCCATTGGCCTCGTTGTGCTTCTCGTTGTAGGAGACAAGGTCCAGCATGGTGAACCCGTCGTGGGCCGTGATGAAGTTGATGCTTGCATAGGGCTGGCGACCGGTATTCTCGTAGAGGTCGGAGCTTCCGGTAAGGCGATAGGCGAACTCGGCCAGGGTCTGGTCCTGCCCGCGCCAGAAATCCCGGATACAGTCGCGGTACTTGCCGTTCCACTCAGACCACCCGGTCGGAAAGTTTCCGACCTGGTAGCCGCCTTCGCCGACATCCCATGGCTCTGCGATGAGCTTCACCTGACTGATGACCGGATCCTGCTGGATCACGTCAAAGAACGCGCTCAGGCGGTCCACATCGTGCAGCTCCCGCGCGAGGGCCGAGGCAAGATCGAATCGAAAGCCGTCGACGTGCATCTCGGTGACCCAGTACCGAAGCGAATCCATAATGAGCTGCAGGACGTTCGGGTGGCGCATATTGAGGCTGTTGCCGGTGCCGGTGTAGTCCACGTAGTAGCGGGGATCCTCGCTCGAGAGGCGGTAATAGGCGGGGTTGTCGATTCCCCGAAGCGACAGCATGGGGCCGCGATGGTCTCCCTCGGCAGTGTGGTTGTAGACCACGTCCAGGATGACCTCGATGCCCGCCCGGTGGAGCGTCTTCACCATCTGCTTGAACTCGGTGACCCCCGAGGCGGCGACATCACGGGAGGCATACTCGTTGTGCGGCGCAAAGAACGACAGTGTATTGTAGCCCCAGTAGTTCCTGAGCCCTTTGTCCAGAAGATGCCCGTCGTGGATGAACTGATGCACCGGCATGAGCTCTACCGAGGTCACGCCGAGGCGTTTCAGATAATCGATGCTGTGAGGATGCGCGAGGCCGCGATAGGTACCGCGCACCTCGGCGGGCAGCGCCGAGCTCAGCGCGGAGAAGCCTTTTACGTGCGTTTCATAGATGACGGTGCGATGCCAGGGAATATCGGGGGATACGTCTCCCGACCAGTCGAAGAACGGAGTGGTCACCACCGACTTCGGCGCAAACGGCGCACTGTCCTTTTCGTTGAACCCGGAGAAGTCCGGGGCGTCCTCGTAGCCGAACAACGCATCGTTCCACTGAATATCGCCTGAAACCGCGCGCGCGTACGGATCGAGAAGCAGCTTGCTGGGGTTGCACAGGAGACCCTCCTCGGGGCTCCAGGGACCATCGACGCGGAACCCGTATCGTTGCCCGGGATGGACGTGCGGCAGATACCCGTGCCATCTGTGGCCGACCACCTCGGGCAGCTCTATTTGCGTTTCACGCCCCGTGTCGTCGAAGATGCACAGGCGTACACCCTCGGCTATTTCAGAGTACAGCGAAAAATTCGTACCCGTCCCGTCGTAGGTCGCGCCCAGGGGATAAGGTCTTCCAGGCAGTATTTCCAAGCATTCACCTCCAAACAAGTAATCACGCTCACAGAATACTCTAGGGGTCGAGCGAAATCTTGTCCACCGCCCCTTCCCTTCACGTGCCACACGGCACGAGGTTGACCTCGAAAGGCCCTCTGGCCAAACTGTCGCCATCCATGAGTTACCACAAACGCAGATCGATGAGTCGCTCGAAGCCAGGCCGTCATTTACCCCAAGACGGTTTCGCGCATGACGTGCTTCTCGTCGGCGCGGGCCCTGCCGGTCTCGCCGCCGCCGTACACTTCCGGCAGGCAGGACTCGACGTTCTGCATATCGAAGAGGGAGAGCTTGCACAGACAATCAGGCGGTTCCCCGCCGGGGTGCGGCTGTTCTCCAGCCGCGCAGCACTCGCCCTTCCCGGCTTTCCCTTCGGCCCCGATCCGGAGGTCTCTCCGACGCGGGAGGAGTACATAGCCTATCTCGAGGAAAGCAGCGCGACTGCCGGTCTTCGCGTGGAGACGGACACCACGGCCGTCTCGGCTGAAGCGGTTCAGGGGAAGTATCGCATCGAGCTTCGCGGCCCCGACGGCACTCGGCGCATCGCACACGCCTGCAGCGTGGTCGTGGCAAGTGGCGGATACTTCTTCCCGAACACGCTCGACATTCCCGGTGAGGACCTCCCCAACGTGCATCATTACTTCAGAAGCGAGGTCGTGAGCCCCGGGGCACGCATGCTGGTAGTCGGAGGGCGAAACTCGGCGGTGGAGGCAGCGGTAAACATCGCCGAGGCCGGTGCCGGAGCGACCCTTGTGTATCGAAAGTCCCGGCTGCCGCGATCCAGGATCAAACCCTGGCTTCTTCCGCGTCTGGACGCACAGATCCGCGCCGGCGGTATTCGCGTACGATACCGCAGCGTGCCGCGCGAGATCACACCGCAGGGCGTTGTGCTTCACGAGGGAGACGGGCTCTCGCGGGTTG
>JAWLDL010000387.1:0-3007 GCA_041686675.1 Spirochaetia bacterium
GAGACGATCGTCTACGTCACCCATGATCAGACCGAGGCGATGACTCTTGCTGATCAGATCGCGCTCATGGAAGAGGGTAAGATTGCGCAGTACAACGATCCGCGTACCCTCTACAGTGAGCCTGCGGATACCTTCGGGGGCTGGTTCCTGGGCAATCCGGGCATGAGTTTTTTCGACCTTTCGGTCGAGAACCAGGACGGAGCGATCGTCGGTCAGGCCCCATTCCTCGGTGCTCCGGTGAGCCTAACCGGTGCGGAAACGGTGGATGAGGTTACCGCGGGTATCCGGCCCGAGCGTGTCCTTGTCTCCTCGGAGCCTATGGAGACCGGCGTGAAGGCGAAAGTCGTGAGCCGGAGCATCTCGATTGGCGGACAGTCCCTTTTTGTACTGGAGACCGGGCAGGACGGCGCCAGAATCAAGGCGAAGCTGCGGGGTGACGTCGGCCGGACCCTCGGGAACGACGTCTGGGTGAAGCTACCGCTTGATCAGGTTGCAGTGTTCGGATCGGACCGTCGCCGTCTGGAGTCGGAGCTGGTCTACAAAGCGTAAGATATCGGATGGTGCTCGGGTTCGAGCGTGTGACAGCATGATGCAACAGCACAATAAAACAGCACAATGAAGAAAGGGGTTTGAGTATGGCGAAAGTTGTAAGTCTGGGTATTCACATTTGCGACATTCTCGGTCGACCCGTGACGGAGATTCCTCCGGGACAGAACGTGAGCCTTCTCGACGAGATTCGGATAACGGTTGCCGGTACTGCAGCCGGCACGAGCGTGGATATGGCGAAGCTCGGGCTCGACGTCTACGCGATGGGCGCCATCGGCGACGACGAGATGGGCAACTTCATTGTGAATACGATGAACCGCTACGGCATCAATACTGACAACCTCGTGCACAAAAAGGGGGTTCAGACCTCGGCGACGATGCTTCCCATCCGTCCGAACGGCGAGCGCCCCGCCCTCCACGTGACCGGTGCGAACGGCGAACTGACGCTCGACGATATCAACTTCGACGCCATTGCCGCCGCCGACTATCTGCACATGGGCGGGACTTCCCTGTTGCCGAAACTGGACGGGGAGCCCACACGGAAGGTCCTGGAGTTCGCCAAGGATGCTGGTGTGGTCACGACCTTCGACCTCGTCGCCGTGGATCGTCCCGACCTTCTCGACCTCATCGAGCCGCTTCTGCCGTACATCGACTACTTCATGCCCGGCCTCGAAGAGGGCGAGATGATGACCGGTATGAAAGATCGCCGGAAGATCATCGAGTTCTTCCTCAACAAGGGCGCGAAGCATACCGTGTTCAAGATGGGGTCCGAGGGTAGTAGTATAGCCTACATGGAGAACGACAGCGTGAAGGAGATCCGCACGCCGGTCTACGAGACCACCGTTGTGGACACGACGGGCGCCGGTGACTCCTATTGCGCCGGGTTCATCAAGGGTATGTCGCTTGGCTGGGAGCTCGAGCAGTGCGCTATGCTCGGTTCCGCGGCGGCTGCGCAGGTGGTTACCGGTCTCGGTTCCGATGCCGGCATCGTGGACTTCGAGTCCACGGAGCGCTACATGAAGCAGACCAAGACTCTTCCCCTGTCTGACTGAGGCCCTGTCTGATTAAGGAGCGTGGGAATCATGCAACGAATCATCAATGACCCGGATCAGGTCGTACCCGACTATCTGAAAGGGTTTCCGAAGGCTCACCCCGACTTCGTCTCGACCACCGGCCACCCGCGAGTGCTGAAGTACGCGAAGGCGCCCGTGAAGGACAAGGTCGGCATCGTTACCGGCGGCGGATCGGGACACAAGCCGGCCTTCGTCGGCTACCTCGGGAAGAACCTCGTGGATGCGGTTGCGGTCGGAGAGATCTTCTCCTCGCCGAGTGCGGCGGCCTTTCTCGAGGCATTCAAAGCGGCCGATGGCGGCAAGGGAATTGCCTGCCTCTACGGGAACTACTCCGGCGACAAGATGAACGTGAAAATGGCCGCGGAGGATGCCGAGGACGAGGACATCACGGTGAAGACGGTCATCGCCAATGACGACGTGCCCTCCGCGCCCAAGGGGCAGGAGGACGACCGTCGGGGTGTCGCCGGCGAGGTTATCATGTGGAAGGTCGGCGGGGCTGCCGCGGCAAAGGGCTGGGACCTGGACGAAGTGATCCGCGTGGCGCAGAAGGCCGTCGACAATACCCGCAGCATTGGCATCGGCCTCACGCCATGTGTGATTCCCAGCGTAGGCAAGGCGAACTTCTCCATCGAGCCCGGCAAAATGGAGTTCGGCATCGGCCACCACGGTGAGCCGGGCATCAAGGTCACCGACCTCACCACCGCCGACGAGATGGCGGCGATGTCGCTCGAGACGATTCTTCCGGATCTGCCCTTCGAAAAGGGCGATGAGGTGGTGGTGCTCGTTTCGGGGCTCGGCGCGACGCCGCTCATGGAGCTCTACATCTTCTACAACAAGGTCGAGGAGATCCTCACCGGCGAGTGGAACATGAAGATCCATCGCCCCTACGTCGGCGAGTACTTCACCTCCCTCGACATGATGGGCGTCACGCTCACGGTCATGAAGGTGGACGAGGAGCTCAAAGAGCTCATGGATACCGACTGCTACTCCATGGGGTTGAAGCAGTGGGCGTTGTGATGGAGGTGGTTCGATGAGCGAGTCATTCGCGAACAGTGCCGGCGCACCGGTGCTCGAGGCTCTGGTGGACACGATCACCGAGAACAAGGCCTACCTGAGCGAGGTCGACGGTGCCATCGGCGACGGCGACCACGGCATCAACATGGCCAAGGGCTTCAAGCTCACCAAGGAGCGCATGTCCGGCGAGGAGAGCCTCTCCGAGGGACTGAAGCTCCTTGGAAAGACCCTCGTCGAGGAGATCGGCGGCGCGATGGGGCCGCTCTACGGCTCTGTCTTCAAGGCGATGGCCAGAGCCTCCAAGGATGCCGAACAGGTCGACGCCGAGGTATTCGAGAAGATGCTCGCGAGTGCCTACGAGAAGATACAGGACC
>JAWLDL010000388.1:0-3006 GCA_041686675.1 Spirochaetia bacterium
TACTCCGCGGAGCTCGAGCTCCTCGTCTCGCGCGTCGAGTCGGCCCGTGAGGACATCATCCGCACGGCGGAGGAGGCCGGCGGCTACGTCGAGTCTTCCGGCGGCGAGTTCATAACCATTCGCGTGCCTGCAGAACGCTTCGACGGTGTCCTCGAGCAGATAGAACGTGTCGGGCAGGTACGCTCCCGCGCGGTGCGCACCGCCGATGTGACCGAGCAGTATGCCGATCTCGACCGGCGCATCGCCCTCGCCGAGCGCACCCGCGAGCGCTTCTACGTCCTCCTCGAGCGCACCACCGACACCGAGGAGCGCGTCGAGGTCCTGCGAGAGATCCGCAGACTCACCGAGCGCATTGAGCGTCTTCGCGCGCAACTTGAATCCCTTGACCGGCAGATCGAGTACTCGAGAATTACCGTTCGCCTCGTTGCCCGCATACAGGACGGCGGGCCGGGGCGTGCGGACATTCCATTCCCGTGGATCGCAGCCCTCGATCCGCTCGAGCGTACGACCCGCGAGCCCGAGAGCCGCCCGGCCGTGGAACTCCCCGCCGACTACGCCGTCTTCGACACCGGCCGCTTTGTGCGCGCCGAGACGGCCGACGGTGTGCGGGTGCGCATCGGTGCGGTAGAGAACGAGCCGCGCGGAGACACCGAGTTCTGGCAGCAGGCCCTGGTGTTTCATCTGGGTGATTTTTACACGGTGAGTGAGGAGATCGAGGCCGGGCCCCTGCGGGGCGCTCTCTTCGAGGCGAAGGGCCCCCGGGCGTACTCGTACCTCGTGGTTGTTGGCGCGCGGGATGAGGAGATCATCGTGGCCGAGGTTTTCTTCCCGCATGCCGATACGCGGGATGCACGCCTCGGCGAGATTCGAGAGACGCTCGCGGGGGTGGAGCTGTGAGGGCGGCGGCGATTCTCTTTGTCGCGTGTGTCCTGTTGGCGCCGGTGCCGCACGCGGCCGCCCAGGACGGCGGGGCCGCAGCGGGTGCAGACGCCGGGGCCGGGACCGAAGCGGCCCGCGGCGAGGCCGGCCGCACGGGCTTCCTCGCCCTCCAAGCGCGTGCGCAGCTTCTCGTCTCGGACCGCGAAGCAGCGGCCGGGGCGCTCATCACCTGGACCGAAGAGCAGGGCGGCTATTTTGTCGAGCGCTCCCGCGAGCGGGTAGTGCTCCGTGTGCCGGCCGACGCCTTTGACGAGCTGCGGGAGGTCGCGCGGATGACCGCCGAGGAGATCATCACCTATAACCCTTCCGCGCAGGATCTGCGGCAGGAGCTCAGCGCCGTGGAGGCCGCCATTGCGAGCCGGGAGGAGAACCTCGAGCGGGTGCTCGCGTTTCTCGATGAGTCAGACGATATCGAGGGCACACTGGCCCTCGAGCGGGAGATCAGCTCGCTCATGCAGGAGCTCGAGTCGCTCCGCGGCCGCGAGCGCGCGATCCGCACGCGCATTGCCTATGCCCGGGCTGAGATTGCACTTTCCGCGCAGGCGGCGGACATACCGGACAGAGTGCCATCATCATTCGAGTGGCTGAACTCCCTCGATCTGTATGACTTCATCGGGGAGGCTTCGAGATGAGACCGAGGAGCGGGAGCGCGCGGGTGCGGGTCCGGCCGGTCCGGGCCTGGCTGCTGCCTGTGGCAGGGGCAACGTTGCTGCTTGCGGTCCTGAGCGCCTGCGCCACCGCGCCCCCTGTCACGCCGCCCGCCGGCTTCGCGGTCTACGATGAGGCCGAGGTCGTCCGGGCGGTGAGCCCCGAGGGGGTGCGCTTTCGCGTGCACTACGAGGACCACGAGCCCGAGCAGTCTCTCGAGTTCTGGAAGGAAGCCCTGCGCCGGCACCTCGACCGTTCCGGCTACGGCCTCCTTTCCGAGGCGGAGTTCAGCTCACCGGCCGGGGACGGCGTGTTCTTCGAGTGGGTCGCGCCCGTCGGTGCGGAGGACTGGGTTTACCTGACCGCAGTTGTTCCCGCCGGAGATCGGCTCATCGTTGCCGAGGCGGCGGGGGCCGCCGAGCTCTACCGTGAGCGACGCGAGGCGATCCGGGAGAGCCTCGAGTCCATCGGCTCCGAGTGACCCCGGCGAAGGTCCGCCGCATCTCCGGCGCCCGCCGCGCCCCTGCCGACGACACCGCTACCCGAGCTTCCTCCACTCATACCCGAATCGCCGCTGAAAGAACCGCCGGATGGTCTCGGGGTCGACGTCGAGATTCCGTGCAATTGCAGCGACACTGCGAACAAGCGCTCGCCGCCGCGCCGCCCGCGAAGCGGTGCGGGAGCCCACCGTGGCCATCGCTACTGACGTCAGAGCAACGAGAATGTCGGGTACGAGCCGGGTCACCGCAATCCGCGCTCCCTGTCCGTTGGTACCGGCGAGGGCGTCTGCTATTGCCGCCGCGCCGGCTGCGACGGCTTCTGCAATGCCCTGTCCGAAGACGAGGAGGCCCACGAGCAGGAGCAGCAGGATGAGTTCCGTCACCACTCCGGCAAGTGTGGCGCCGCGTGCCATAATGCGCGTCACGTCCGCCTTCCGTCGCAGGCCGAGCCCCTTCGTGAGATCATCGAGGAGGGCGAACGCCGCAGAATCGTCAACGGAGCGCTTCGCGGCTTGCTGCTGCAGCTGTTGAAAGTTGACGTCGAGCTCGCGCAGGGCGTCGCGGAGCAGCTCGAGCATCATCTGCCGATCGGCTTCCGGTAGCGCGGTGCCGTTGTGCATCACATGCTCGTAGTAGCGCTTGGCAACATCTGCGAGCTCGCTTCCGGACGCCCGTGCCGTCGCCTGCAGCGTGTCGTTGAAAAAACGACGCCTGAGATCCATTGGGACAAGCTCCCGGATGTCGTCGGGCGGGTGGAGGATCGAGAGCGCCGTTGAGGCGAAAGAGAGGTCGGTGGCAAGCGTCGTGAGGAGCGATGCGTCCCGCAGTCTTTTCAGGAGGCGCTCGGAGTAAACCGCAGCGTCGAAGGATTTCTTGACGGCAGGATTGTCCCCGACGCTCGTTCTGAGCTCACTCTCAT
>JAWLDL010000389.1:0-2968 GCA_041686675.1 Spirochaetia bacterium
CCCTACGATCTCAGACGTGATGCACCGGGCTTCCCGGCGGAGCTCTTCTCGTCGACGAAGCTGGCGTTGCGCTCCGAGATTGTTCTTGCGGCGCTGGGAGGTAACGATCATGTTTATACGATGTGTCCGGTCGTCGTCAGTCTTCATCGGTGAGCCTCTGCTCATTGTGCCACACTCCTCCTAAAAGGAAAACGAAAGGCTCAGGCCGAAGCTCACGGAGACCACGTTGGATCCGGAGATCAACAGGACTTGGTCCTCGTCGTCGTCGGCGGTTCCGGAGCCGTCGTCGGGGACGATTCGCGTTTCCGCGATCCCGCGGTAGTAGGTGCCGGGCCGGCCGTAGAAGATGGGCATCCCAAAGGAGAGCTCCATCCCGGGGGCGATCGTCCCGGAGGTGCCGGCGATAATCTGGCCGGAGGTGTCGGCCAGGGCGTGGCGCCAGCTCACCTGCGGTCGCCAGCCCCCACTTCCCAGCGAGGGCGCCTTCACGGCAAGCCCCGCCAGATGCGTGCCGTCGCGGAGAACGCCGTCGTCACCGGCGCTCTCGTCGGCGCGGGCATCGTTGTAGCTGTACTCACCCCACAGCGACCACGTGCGGGAGGAGTTCTCCCAGAAGAAGTTGCCGATGGCGGTAAGGGGATTGCCCGTGCTGCCGGGAGGTCCCGGCTCATCGGGGTCGATGGCGTAACGCCCTTCCGCCGCCAGGGTCACCTCACCCGCACCGAGGGTCACCGTGGCGGCGGTTTGCGGCCCCTCCTCGAGCTGGTAGTGTGCCGAGAGCTCGGTGGAAAACGCGCCGAAGGACTGCTCCCACTGGGCGGCACCACCAAACCCGCGGGGGTCCCCCTGCTCGTACTGTCCCTCGCCGGTACCGATCCACTGCGGCCGGGTGTAGAGCACGGTGGTGATACTGCCGGGGCCGGCGGGAATCGAGGCGCGGATCCCTGCCCCCTGGCTCACCCGGGAGACCAGGTTGGCGGGACTATCAAAGAGGCGCGCCCGGCCCCACCCCATGCCGAACTTCCCCGCCCGGAAGAAGATATTATCGTTGAGGGTGTAGTCTACAAACAGGTCTCCCACCGCGGGCGATCCAAAGCGGAGATTGGAGGCGTTGAGGCTGGTGGAGAGCTTGGTATAGAAGCGCAGGTACGGTTGGGGGCGACTGTCCACCGTCATGGAGGCGGACATGGCGTAACCGGCGCTCACCTCCAACAGGTCACGGAACTCACGGTCCTCGGCGGCCTCACTGCCGGGCCACTCGTTATAGCCCAGACTGATACCGGCATCGGCGGAGACGTTGCCCCGGACGCGGGTGGGAGAGGTGGTGAGGGCACCGATATCCACCACGCCTTCACCGGCAGGGGGCGGTTGCGGGGAGTCCTCGGCGGCCGGCGGGGCCTCCGCACCGCCGGAACTGTCGTCCGCCGATCCGTCTGCCTCGCCGTCGGTGTCTGGGTCGGTGTCTGGGTCGGTGTCTGGGTCGGTGTCGCCATCGCCGGAATCGCCGTCCGCGTCCTGCTCATCGCCGCCGCTCACGTCATCGGGTTCGTCGAAAAAATCATCCAAGCTCTGCGCCGCCACCGGAAGGGGTCGATAGATAACGCCACTACCCAACAGAAGCGCGAGCGCACAAAAGATGAAGACCCTGATCAACCGACGCTCCATCCTCAGTCCCCCGCCCGCTCGAGAAAGGTGCGGGTAAAGACCATGTTGGGCACCTCCTGGAGACTTGGCTTTTCCACCTCGATCATGGTGCGCTGATTGCGGAACTCTCCGTCCACCTCCCGTCCACGCAGTTCGTCCTGGATCACGATCCGCACCGGCACGTACACCCGCCAGGGGGTCGGCTCGTGGCAGCGCACCGCCACGGTCAGGCGGCCCGCGCTCGGCTGCGAGCGGGGCAGGCTCGGCTCCAGCGCCCCGGTGCAGGCCTTGAGCTTGAGGCGCGGGTCGAGCCGGTCGATGGTCACCGACTCGAGCTCGCCCGGGCCGTCCTCGAGCTCATCGGCGAGGAAGTCCTCC
This sequence comes from Spirochaetia bacterium, assembly GCA_041686675.1. Classification (GTDB taxonomy): domain Bacteria; phylum Spirochaetota; class Spirochaetia; order DSM-27196; family PWMO01; genus JAAAOH01. Next base: position 2,023 of record JAWLDL010000389.1, read on the forward strand.
ACCGCCGCGCGCACCCCGTCCAGCGACTGCCAGCGCGGCTCGGCCACCGCGGTGGCGGTCATGGCGATCAGCAGAACGATTCCGGCGAGCATCCGGCCCATGCGGCCGTCCTCCGCGTGAGAAGGCATTGTGCAGGTCCGCCTGCATGAGCCGTGCCAGAGACCGGTTCAAGTTCGTCCGCCGCGCGCCGTTGCCCCCGGCGGGGGCGTGGCGTGTATGCGTCTGCTACCGTATGCGCCCATCGCCCGGGCCACGATCACGACCGCAGGACGAGAGCCCTTGGCCGCCAACGCCATCGATCCCGAGCACTACGACCGCTTCCGGCGCTTCCTCGAGCGCAGCTGCGGCATCGTGCTCGGGAGCAACAAGCAGTACCTGGTGGCGAGCCGCCTGGCGCAGCTGATGCAGCGCCAGGGCGTGCGCGATCTTGGCGAGCTGGTGCAGCGGCTGGAGGGCTCCGGCGGGCAGGCGCTGCGCTCGGCGGTGATCGACGCCATGACCACCAACGAGACCCAGTGGTTTCGCGACACCTATCCCTTCGAGGTGCTGGAGGCGCATCTGCTGCCGGCGCTGGACCGCCCGCGGATACGCATCTGGTCGGCGGCCTGCTCCTCGGGGCAGGAGGCGTTCTCCCTCAGCATGGCGGTGCAGGAGTACCGCGACCGCGGCCACGGCGTCGAGGCGAGCATCCTCGGCACGGACATCTCGCCGCGGATGATCGAGCGCGCGCGGGCCGGGTGCTACTCGGCGTCGGAAATCCGTCGCGGGCTCAGCCCGGAGCGCCAGCGACGGTTTTTCGTCGCCGTGGACGCGGACACCTGGCGGGTACGCCCGGAGGTGAGCCGCAGCGTGAGCTTCCGCCAGCACAACCTGCTCGAGAGCTACTCCCTGCTCGGCAGCTTCGAGTTCATCTTCTGCCGCAACGTGCTCATCTACTTCGCCCTCG
>JAWLDL010000390.1:0-2964 GCA_041686675.1 Spirochaetia bacterium
CACGGGGACCCGGCCCCGGCCCCCATCACGGCGGCCGCGGGTCCTGGGGAGGCGGCCCCCGCGGCGGCGGCCGCGGTCCGCGGGGCGGCACCGGGCATGGCCGCGGAGGCGCGAAGGAGGAATCATGAAGGTAGTCGTATCAGCTGAAGGAAGAGACCTCGACAGCCGGGTGGACGAGCGATTCGGCCGCGCGGCCTATCTGCTTCTTGTGGACACGGAATCGCTCGAGCTCGAGGTGATCGACAACGCGCCGAACACTGCGGCGGCGCAGGGAGCAGGTATACAGGCGGCAAGCGCGGTCGCGGCGACACCGACGGACGCAGTCATCTCGGGGAACGTCGGTCCCAAGGCCTTTGCGACGCTCGAGAAGGCCGGCATAGCGGTCCATCGAACGCGCGAGGCCACGGTACGAGAGGCCGTTGAGGCGTTCACCCGCGGGGAGCTCGAGCGGCAGCAGGGCGCAACCGTCCGGGGACACTGGTAATGTGTCGTGGTCGCCGAGGACATCGGCACGCACGACGGAACACTGTACGTAGGGCATCGCCTTCCCGACCGCGAGGCGGAATCGAGACGGGCGACGCCGGAGGAGGTTTGATATGCCGAGAGGAGATAGAAGAGGCCCCGAGGGCTTCGGACCGATGAGTGGACGCGGATACGGATACTGCGCAGGCTACGACGCGCCGGGTTACGCCGCACCGGCTCCGGGCCGGGGCATGGGATGCGGCGGACGCGGTCGCGCCTGGGGCTACGGCGGAGGCTGCGGTCCCGGTTACGGCCGCGGCATGGCATGGCGCCGCGGACGGGGCTATGGTGAGTACGGCGGGCCCGGACCGTGGGGCCCGGAACCCTGGTCTGCAGGCGCCGGCGCCTCGGGTTACGAGCCGCCGCATCCGGATCGCCGCCAGGAGCTCGAGGCCCTCAAGCGACAGGCCGAATACTTCGAACGCGGTCTCGGGCAGGTGAAGTCGCGAATCGACGAGCTCGAGAACGAATCCGACGAAGAATGAGTGCCGACCAAGAATGAGTGCCGACGGGACCGGCGACGTGCGCGCCGCCGGCCGCCCGCTCACCATCGCGGTGGCGAGCGGCAAAGGCGGCACGGGGAAGACGACCGTTTCGACGAACCTCGCCGAGACGGCCGCCGTATCCGGGATGCGGGTGCAACTGCTCGACACCGACGTGGAAGAGCCGAACTGCCATATTTTCGTTTCCCCGCGTGTGGAATCGCGTCGGGCGGTGACGACGCAGGTGCCGGCGGTCGATGACGCGACGTGTATCGGGTGCGGTGCCTGCGCGGAGATCTGTCAGTACTCCGCTATCGCCATGGCCGGCAGCCTACCCATCATCTTTCCCGATCTGTGCCACTCCTGCACCGGCTGCGCGCTGGTCTGCCCGACCGGCGCAATTACCCTGCGCGACCGCGAGATCGGCATGCTCAAACGGGGACGGGGAGGGGCGGCCGGCTTTGCCTTCACCGAGGGCAGCCTGAATGTCGGCGAATCGGTGAGCTCGCCGGTGATCCACGCGGTAAAGGCTGAGAGGGGCGAGGCCGAGCTGAAGCTCATCGACGCGCCGCCGGGTACCGCCTGCCCGGTGGTGGAGGCAACCGAAGGGGCGGACTACATCATCCTCGTCACCGAGCCCACTCCCTTCGGGCTCAACGACCTCGAGCTTGCCGTGGAGATGGTGAGAAAACTCGGCATTCCCTTCGGCGTGGTCATAAACCGTGCGGACGTGGGGAACGCCGGCGTGCGTGATTTCTGTGGTCGTGAGGGGATCCGGGTTCTGACCGAGATCAACGACGACCGGCGTGTCGCCGAGGCCTACTCCCGGGGCGAGCTTGCCGTGGACGCGGTGCCGGAGTTTCGCCTGCGCTACGAGGCGCTGTTTGCCGAGGTGCTCGACGCTGCCGGCGCGGGAGGCGCGCCGGGCGCCGCCGGTGCGGAGGCCGCCGGTGGGACGGCCGGCCGGGCCACCCACGGCTCCCGCGGGAGTGACACACTGTGAAAGAGCTCGTCGTCCTCAGCGGAAAGGGCGGTACGGGGAAAACCAGTGTCGTCGCTTCGTTTGCCGCGCTTGCAGCGCGTGGTGGAAACGCCGTCTTCGCCGACTGCGACGTCGACGCGGCCGACCTCCACATCATCCTCGAGCCCGCCGTCCGGGAGGAAGGGGCCTTCTCGGGCGGGAAGCTCGCATCGGTTCGCGAGGGCGACTGCATCGGCTGCGGTCTGTGCGCGGAGCTCTGCGCTTTCAACGCAATCTCGCAAACAGGCCCGGCCGCAACTGCCGTGGTCGATCCGCTCGCATGCGAGGGTTGCAGCGTCTGCGCGCACTTCTGCCCCGTCGGCGCGATCGATTTCGCGCCGGTGGAAAATGGGCGATGGTATGTCTCCAACACCCGCTTCGGGCCGCTCGCCCACGCGAAGCTCGGCATTGCCGAGGAGAACTCGGGAAAGCTCGCCGCCCTCGTGCGGGAGAAGGCCCGGGCGCTCGCGCGCGAGCATGGTCGCGAGTTCATGATCACCGACGGCCCTCCGGGTGTCGGCTGCCCCGTCATTTCTTCGGTTACCGGGGCCGACCTCATCCTCGTCGTCACCGAGCCCACGCGCTCGGGGCTCCACGACCTCGACCGCGTGCTCGACCTTGCCGCGCACTTCGACATCCCGGCGCTCGTGGCAATAAACAAGGCCGACCTCAATATCGAGCTCGCCAAGGAGATCGGGCGTCGAGCCGGTGAGGATCGCCTTGTCGGGCGCATCCCCTACGACCGCGCGGTCACCGATGCCCAGGTCGAGAAGAAAGCGGTCGTCGAGTACGACGCACCGGGGACTGCGGCCCCGGCGGCTGGGCTCCCGGCGTCGCAGAGTGCGAGTTCGGCGGCCGCGGAGATCCGGCGACTCTGGGAGGTCGTGGCGGCGCGGCTTGATGCCTCGTAGGGGGCATCACCAGACCGCGCACGTGCTG
>JAWLDL010000391.1:0-2964 GCA_041686675.1 Spirochaetia bacterium
GCGAGGGTCGTGAGTGGCGGCGAGCTGAACTCGCTCACCCAGGCGTTGTCGATGCCCACAATCGAAAGGTCTTCGGGGACCCTGCGGCCCGCGGTCCGGGCGGCACGAATCGCGCCCATAGCCATGAGATCGTTGGTGCAGATGATGGCCGTAGTATCGGGATGGCGCTCGAGGGCGACCGCGGTAAGGTTCTCGCCGTCGGATACGTTGGTCGGTGTGCTCGCCGAAGGCGCGACAACCATCGCGTCGGCTTCGCCCAACTCCGCGTGCACGGCTGCGCGAAAATGGCGAATGCGCCCATCCTGCCGGTGTGAGACCGCGAGACCGCTCACGTAACAGATGCGGCTGTGACCGAGTGCGACCAGATGACCGACCGCCTGACGCATGGCTGCGGCGTAGTCGTTCTCGATGACTGAGACAAGATTGCCCCCGATCCCGGCATCTCCAAAGACCACGACCGGTATTCCCGCGTGGAGGACGGCTCGGAGTCGCTCACGATGATAGCGGCCCGGAAGCACTTCTACGAAGAGTCCGTCCATGCCGCGCGCGGCGAAGTTGTCAAAGTAGTCGTCGACGTTGTGGCTTCCGGTGCAGATCGTGACGAAATAGCCTTGCGCGATCGCTTCACGCTCGAAACCGCGGATCAGATCGGCATAGATCGGATTGGAAATGTTGTTGAGCACAATTGCGAGTTGCATGGTGCGTCGTGTGGCAAGACTGCGCGCGACGTGATTCGGGCGGTAGTTGAGTTTCTCCGCGGCTTCGAACACTCGTCTGCGCGTCGCCTCAGGAAGGCGGACCGAGTTATTCAGGACGTACGAGACGGTAGCGACGGAAACCTCCGCCAGCCTCGCGACATCCGCGCGCGTCGCGCTGCTCTGTTCGCGATTGACACTGCGGGCCATAGCTCCTCCTATGCGCGACTTACGGGGGTAAGTGACACACTTGCATCTTTGTACCATTATAGAGGCATTCGCAATACGCACGATAGCAGGAATACAAGATGAACGAAACCACAATGAGCTACGCCTCGGACTCCCGCCCTGCACTCCGTTGGTGGTGGTTCGCCAATCGAATCACTCCGGACGAGATCGACGCGCAGCTCGAGTGGATCGCAGCGAACGGCTTTGGGCGAGTCGAAATCGCCTGGGTCTACCCGACACGTCCGGAAGCACCGCCGGCTCGTTTTCTGAGCGACGAGTGGCGCGGCCTGGTCGCCCACGCGGCGTCTGCGGCGACCAGTCGGGGGCTTGGCTGTGACTTCACCCTGGGGACCCTCTGGCCCTTCGGCGGTACGTTTATCGATGAGCAGGATGCCGCGAGGTCGTGGAACGGGCCGTCGCCCCAGCGGCTGTCGCGTTCGTGGGAGCAGGCCTACGCAGAGCCGGGAAAGATTCTTGACCACTTGAACGTACACGCGTTGGAGAACTACATAGCCAACCTTGTCCGGGCACTCGCTCCGGCGCTCGAACACGCAACGGTTCCGGCACTGTTCACCGACTCCTGGGAGGTAGACCCCGACGAGCTCTGGGCCGCCGACCTGCAGGAGCTCTTCAGAAGCACCTACGGATATGACATCCGCGCCTATCTTCCGGATATCGATGCTCATCCGCACCGGCGGTACGACTATCGCGCGCTTATCTCCCGCCTTGTCCTGGAACGGTTTTTCGCTCCACTGACGGCGCTCTCCAACGCAGCCGGCGCCGTTGCACGAGTGCAGTGCCACGGAGCACCGGTCGACCTGCTCGACGCCTACGCGCTGGTCGATGTCCCGGAGTCGGAGACCATGCTCTTTGATCCGGCGTTCTCCGCCATTGCCGCCTCGAGTGCTGCGCTGGTCGGCACGCAGCTCGTGAGCTGCGAGGCGTTCACCTGCCTGTACGGCTGGCGCCCGTATCCCGGACCGAGTCATCACCTCGGCGAGGAGCTGCTTGGCGACCTGAAACTTGCAGCCGATGCCGGTTTCGCCAACGGAGTTTCCATGGTGGTCTGGCACGGCATGCCCTTCTCCACCCCGGAACACGAGGAACGGTTCTACGCAACGGTCCACGTGGGACCGGACGCAGCCTTTGCCCGAGAGCTACCTGCCTTCAACACGTACCTGCGCGAGGTTTCCGCAGCGCTCCGCGAGGGGGAGACACTCGGTGCGGTTGCGCAGTACCTGCCGACCGAGGAGATGATGATGCGGGGGGGCCTTCCCGACGAGCTTCGCCGGCCCAGCGCACACTGGCACTGGGAGATGCACTACGTCCGCTTCCGTGAGGAACTGTACGGATACCGCCCTATCTGGACAGGGGCGACATCCGTGGCTTCCGCGACACTGGAAGCCGGCCGGATACGCCTGGGCCATACCACGGTGTCCGCGATTCTGGTTGACACGGCGTGGCTTCCCGCTTCAGTCCTCGCGCACCTGCTCCGGCTCGCGGAAGAAGGCGGCAGAATCATATTCCTCCAGACTCCGGGCGAGCCGGGCTCCCCGCGCGACGCGCACTACACCGATTTGCTCGCCAGGATACCTCCGCTCCTGCCGCACCCGCGCGATCTGCCCAGTCGGCTGAGCGAGACCGCGGGGCCGCCGCTGGTGACACTTCAGGAAGAGCCGAAGATGCGACCCGAGTTCTGGTGCCGCCGCGTCCGAGACACCGCCGGAGGGGAGGTATGGCGTTATTTCTTTGCGCACCCGGCATCTCGCACCCTCTCGTATCCTATGCCATACGGTGTATCGCGAACCCTGTCACCCGTTCGGCTACCCGCGATTCTGCGCGGACCGGACGCCGCACTCGAACATGAGCTCGTCTTCGCTCCCGGAGGCTCGCTTCTCCTTGACGTTAGTCGTGACGGTGTGCACGACCGAACCCCGCCCTTCCCGGGCGATCACGACTGAGGCGGCGGCTCGAGTATCGTGATGCTCGATCGCGCGTCGTGTTCATCGCCTGGCGGTCGAGCAGCGCTCTACGAGCGTTG
>JAWLDL010000392.1:0-2963 GCA_041686675.1 Spirochaetia bacterium
TTGTCGGTCATGTTCGTGGTGGCCGAGAGCTGGCTGAACTCGTCGAGCACCAACTACAACCGCGGGCGCCTTCTCACCGCGTACAGCGTTGTCTACCTCGTGTCCATGGGTGCCGGTCAGCCGTTACTGGCGATCTTTCCGCCGGGAAGTTTCGAGATCTTCGGCGCTACCTCGGTGCTCATCTCGTTCTGTCTGATTCCGGTCACCGTCATGCGGGTCACCGGGGAGCCGAACGCCGACCGCGAGCCCACACGACTCGTCAGAACCTTTATGAAGTCCCCCCTTGCCGGTGTCGGCGTAATCGCAGCAGGTATCATGACCGGTGCCACATGGAGCCTGACGCCCCTCTACGGACAGCAGGTAGGCATGGACGATGGCGCGATCGGCCTTCTCATGCTCCTGGTCTCCGTCGGCACCATCGTGCTGCAATGGCCTGTGGGATGGTTGTCGGACAAGAAGAGTCGCAGCCTCGCTATTCTGTGGAGCGCCGGCAGCGCCGCCGTCGCGGCGGCCCTTATCGCGATGTTCCGCCCCGACGCCACGATGCTCTACGTGCTCGTATTCCTGTACGGCGGGTTCGGGATGCCGCTCTACTCGCTTTCGGTGGCACTGGCAAACGATCATTTCGAACCTCATGAGATGGTCGGTGCCGCCGGCGCGATTGTTATCTACTACGGAATCGGGAGTGTCATCGGGCCCCTTCTGGGAAGTCAGTTCATGCGATGGTTCGGTCCCACCGGGCTTTTCTTCTCCATGACCATCGTGCTTGCTCTGCTGATTGCGTTTGTTCTCGTCCGTATGCCGGTTATCCGCGCCCTGCCGAAGCGGGCAACAGGATTCCGGCTCTACCCGAGAACAAGCCCCTCGGCGTTTAAGATGCTTCGCAAGGTGCGCGTCAAACGCAATCCGCCGAGCTCCTGATCAGGTCGTCTCGATGAGGCGCCGAGAATGAGGGTATTGATTCCTCACTTCTGACTACTGGCCACGGGCAGGGAGGGCGCATGCTGAGGCGAGTACTGGTACCGGTTGGTTTCCGCGAGAAACCAGAACAGCTGAGCGCAATGTGCACATTCCTCAAGAGCCTCGGCACCGGAGAGGTCGTGCTCGTCCACGTAGGGCCGAGCACCCGCGGACCCGGCAAGCAGAATCAGCGACGCATCGCCGTCGTTGCCGACCAGATCCAATCTCTCGGATTCTCGACCCAAACCGTCGTACGGCCCGGCTCGCGACAAATGGTGATCATGGCCGTCGCCGAAGAGCTCGAGGCGGATTACATCGCCATGTCGTTTCGAAAACAGAGCATCCTCCGCCGCGCCATCATGGGAAGCACGGTGAAGGATGTCATTCGGCAGAGCGATATCCCGGTCTTCGTCTACAAGGAGCCCCCGCGGTGGCGCTCACGGGATGACAGATTCCGCGCGATGTATGCGACCTCCCTGCAGTGGGGCGACGATATCATCCTCTCATACATTCGTGACAAACGCTTCCGCGCCGATGAGATCGTGTTGCTCCACGTCGGCAGTCGCGCCCCCGACCCGGTTGTCGAGCAGCGACGCCGCGACCGCGTGGACACCCAGCTGCAGGAGCTCCGCCGGAACTGCGGTCTCGGCGAGTCGGACAGCGAGCAGCTTGCCGTACTCGGGGCCGCCCGCCGGCAGATCGTCAGAGCCGCACGGCGCCTTTCGGTTGACCTGGTCCTGCTCGGCAAAGCCGACAGCGTGATGGGTTTCGCGCCGGTGCTCGGATCGACGACGGAGGAGGTCAGCTACAACGTCGGCTGCTCGGTCCTCATCATTCCACGCGACGTTGAGATATCCACGGAGGCACGAACATGAACACCGGCGCTGCTGTCTTTGTCGTTTCGCTCGCATTGGTCCTCGGATTCATCCTGCTCGGGGTGTTCGTGCCGGAGCAGCTCGACCAGTTCAGCTCCGTGCTTCACGGCGGAATCATCGAGCACTTCGGATGGGCCTATCTGCTTGCCGCCTTCGGCTTCGTTGTCTTCAGCCTCTATATAGCGCTCAGCAAGTACGGCAGACTCAAGCTGGGGCGCCCCAACGATAAGCCGCAGTACAGCTACTTCGGCTGGTTCAGCATGCTCTTCGCAGCGGGCATGGGGATCGGACTGATCTTCTGGGGCGTCTCCGAACCGTTGAGCCACTTCGCGAACCCGCCGCAGTATCTCGAGCCTCTGAGCGGCGAAGCGGCTCGCTTTGCCATGGTGAGAAGCTACTTTCACTGGGGCATACAACCGTGGGCGATCTACATCGTCATGAGCCTGTCCATCGCCTATTTCTCGTTTCGGCGCGGGATGGCACCCCTCATTTCCAACACGTTCTATCCGCTGATCGGAGACCGGGTCTTCGGCTGGCCCGGCAAGCTCATCGACATTCTTGCCGTGTTTGCAACCGTGTTCGGTATTGTCACCTCGCTCGGTCTCGGGGCCCTGCAGATAAACGGCGGCCTCGGCGCCGTATTCGGACTGCCCATCAACAACACGGTGACCTTCATCATCATCGCCGTCGTGACCGTGCTCTACCTGACCTCGAGCATGACCGGGCTGGATACGGGGATACAGATCCTCAGCAAAACCAATGTGCTCATCGCGATCACCCTCCTGCTCTTCGTGCTTGTCGTGGGGCCGACGTCATACATTCTCAACGTGCTCACCACGGTCGTCGGTGATTACCTCACTCAGTTCGTGAGCCTGAGCCTCTCCACCAATCCCTTCGAGGGCTACCAGTGGACGAAGGACTGGACGCTCTTCTACTGGGCGTGGTGGATTTCCTGGTCCCCCTTCGTGGGCCTCTTCGTTGCGAGCATATCGCGGGGCCGGACGATTCGGGAGTTCGTATCGGGCGCGCTGCTCGTCCCGACCCTTCTGACCTTCCTCTGGTTCGCGGTCTTCGGGGCAACGGGCCTGGACCTTCAATTGCACCAGGGAGTCGACCTTGCCGCCGTAG
>JAWLDL010000393.1:0-2960 GCA_041686675.1 Spirochaetia bacterium
TCGAGTTTGACCTGTTGGGTGATGGTCAACTGCACGTCGCCGGTGCCGGGCGGGAGGTCGAGGAAGAGGTAGTCGAGTTCTCCCCAGCCGACCGCGTGGAGGAACTGATTCACGTAGTTCGTCACCATCGGCCCGCGCATGACCGCCGGAGCCTCTCCGAGAACGAATCCGAAAGACATGAGCTTGAGCCCGTCCACATCGACGGGGATCGCCATCTGCTGCGGGTCGGCCTCGAGCTCGGGTCGATGTCGGTTGAAAAGTGATGGTACCGACGGGCCGAAGATGTCGGTGTCGAGGAGCCCCACCTTGTACCCGCGCTGCGCGAGAAGCTTCGCCATGGCGGCCGCGACGGTGGATTTACCGACCCCTCCCTTGCCGGAGGCGACCGCGATGATGTTCTTTACCCCGGCGAGTCCGCTCGGGTCCTGCTGGGTCTTTCGTGGTCCGAGTTTCGGAGATATCTCGATATCTACCTCGGCGCCATCGGTGAGGGAGCCGACGGCTTCCCGCGCCTCGCGCTCTATCCGCTCGGCATCACCCGCCGAGGGCGTGGTCAGCTCGATGCCGATGGAGACCCGGTCATCCACCGTCACATTTCGCACCATGCCGAGGGAAACGATATTCGCACCTATCTCTGAGTCGTTCACCGACTTCAACGCATTGAGAATCTTCTCTCGTGTTACATCCATAGTGTGGACAGGATATTGCTTGCAGGCGCCATGTGCAAGTAAGGGGTATATGGGAGCGTGTGGCCGGGCGCGCCGCGGCGGGGGCGTCGCGGGGGCCGGGCGCGCGCCGGGAGGTGGCCGCGCGACGCGGCCGGGGGCGTCGCGGGGGCTGGCGTCGCGGGCGCGTGCCTACCGGTATCCCGCCCAGAGGACCAGCGACCTGTAGTCGGCGACGAATCCCGCCGCTTCGAAGGCCGGCCTGTACGGGCTGGCCGTCGGGTCGGTGCCGTTTATCGACCGCACGGTGATACGCGAGGGCGGGCGAAACTCCCTGCCGGAGAGGAGCTCGAAGATCCGGAGGGCATCGGGCAGGGCGGGGTGATCGGCGGGCAGAGAGATCTCCACCTCAGAGCCCCTGCGCCGGGCGATGAGGGCCGGCCGCTCACCGTGGAAGGCGAGGTAGGTACCCGGATGCTTCCGCGGCACCTCGTAGTCGAGGGCCGCGAGACCCCACCCGCAGGGGGATGCGGGATCGGCGGCGTTGAGAAAGAACACCGGCGGTGCCGCCACAGCCACGACCTCCTCGAGGCGGGCAGCCGCGTCGCTGCGCGCGAACTGCACACCGGGAACCCCGTCGAAGAACTGTCCGACCTGCACCTCGCCTGCGAGCTCCATGAGGCGAAGCGCCCCGAAGACACTACGCCAGCGAAATCCCGGGAGCTCATCAGTGAGGAGCTCCCGGAAAACGATGCCGTAGCGGTCGAGAAGTACCCGGGCGCGGTCCTTGTCGAGCTCTATGCGGTCGACGAGGTCGCCGCGTTCCCTGCACTCCAGCTCATCCTGGAGCGAAAACCACAGTCCCTCGGCCTCTCCGCCCGGACGCCATCCCCGTCCGCCGGCACCACGGCTTTGGCCGCGGGGGCTTTGGCCGCCGGGGCTTCGTCGGCTCGCCGGTCCCGATGCGTGCTCGGCCTGAGCGGTCTCCCTGAATCGCCCGCGAATTCCCCGGCGCACCGGCGCAAACGAATCCGCGGACACGCGGGCGGACCAGACCTCACGCCAGAGCTCTGCCATGACGTCTCTGCGTGGCTGCCGCAGCCGTGCGGCCAGGTCGGACACGGTCATCCTGCCACCTGCGGCGAGCGCAGCCGTCGGCGCCGCGGCCGCCCCGGCGGCACCCCCGCCCCCCGCTGCGGCCGCCCCGGCGTCGCCCGCCTCGCCGGCCGCCTCGCCGGTCGCCGCGTCGCAGAGAAGCTCGAGCTCGGAGCGGAAGCCGAAGGTCACGTGCCGCGGTTTCGTGGACAGCCAGACGAGCTCGGTTTCGCGAAGCAGCCGATCGAGATCAGCCGTGGCATAGCCTGCGACACGTGCCGGAAGAATGGCTTCCTCCCAGAGCTCCGCGCGCGCCGGGTAGAAGAGCAGCGGCTCGAGGGCTCGCTTGAGCCCGTCGATTCCTCGGCCGGGCTCGGTGACGCCCTGCCAGGTAGCGAGGAAGGGTACGACGTAGGCGGCGGGCCTGGGTTTCACAGCCGGTCGTTGAGACGCCCGAAGACGGCGGAGCAACCATTCGAGGTTCTCGATGTCACAGATGCGAGCCCTCGGATCGTCTCCCACCACGACCTCGTCCGCGAGAACGCCGTCCGCGACGAGCGCGGAAATCACCGGATCGACGTCCTCCGGCGCGAGGAGCAGGTCACCGGCTATGGTCTCCACCGAACGGGGAATCTCGTAGCGCATGCGCCCGACGATGATTGCCTGTATGGCCGCCTCGCGGGTTTCCTCCGAACGCTCGGCGGGCTCGGTTTGGACTGCGGCTGCGAGGAGGGCGGCGGGGATGGTCTCGCTCTCGGGCGCTTTGCCGGCTACCGAGTCTTCGGACCCCTCGACGGACTCGAGGAGGAGATCCCCGGGCCGGCACCCCCACGCCCTGCAGAGCCGCGGCACCTCTTCGGCGGCGGCCACGAGCGCTGGGACGCTGCCGGTCGCCCCCGCGCTGCCGGTCGCCCCCGTGCCGCCGGCCGGCCGCACGCGAACGATACGTTGCCCGGCGCCCGAGAGAAGGGTGTCGGCTCGGTCCCTCCCGTCCTCCTCGGCCGAAGATTGGTCCCGGCCGGCCGCCCCGAGGAGCTCCTCCCACTCCGCGGCAGTGAGGACGGTGCGTTCGGTGACCCACTCGATGAGCCCCTGGGAGTCAGTGGGAGCGTAGCCGCGCTCGGTGCGCTGCAGGCGCCTTCGAAACTGCTCGACGACGTCGGCCGGGAGGGTCGGCCGCAGAGCCGGGGTGAGCAGACT
>JAWLDL010000394.1:0-2952 GCA_041686675.1 Spirochaetia bacterium
ACGCCGATGGGATTGGGCGCCGCATCCTCGGGGTAGGGCCCGGTGCGCTCGCCGTCGAAGACGTAGTCGGTTGAAACATGCACGAGGGCGGCGCCGTGGGCGGCACATGCGCGCGCGAGGTTCTCAGGGCCGAGGGCGTTGAGGCGCTCCGCGGCCTCAGGCTCGTCCTCGGCGCGGTCCACGGCGGTGTAGGCGGCGCAGTTTATGACCCAGCCGGGCTCGTGCTTCGCGAAAAACTCCTCCACCGCAGGGGCGGAGGTAATATCGACCTCACGGTCTGAGGCTGCGAACTCCCGCCCGCCTTCTCGAAGCACGCGCTCTGTCTCCTGCCCGAGCATCCCGGCATTCCCGACAAGCCAGATCATGCGGGCCCTCCTTCGGTTGCCTGCGCGGCGCGAAACGCCGCAAAGCCCGGGAGCTCGCGGTCTTTCTCGGAGACGAGGACTTCCGAGAGCGGCCAGGTGATGGCAAGCTCGCCGTCGTCCCAGCGGATGCCGCGCTCTGCCGCCCGGTCGTACTCGGCGGTGCACTTGTAGGAAAGGCGCGTGTCGTCCTCGAGGGCCTGAAAGCCGTGGGCAAAGCCCGGTGGGATGTAGAGCGCGCGGTGGTCGCCTGCTCTGAGCTCAACCGCCTGCCAGCGGCCGTAAGAATCGGAGCCCGGCCTTACATCAACTGCTACATCGAATACCGAACCCGTGGCAACCGAGACGAGCTTCCCCTGAGCGCTCGGGGCAACCTGCATATGGAGCCCCCGCACGACTCCGCGGCTCGAAACCGAAACGTTGTCCTGCACAAAGCGCTCTGCAATGCCCGCCGCGCGGAAGTCACTCTCCTTGTAGGTCTCGAGGAAGACGCCGCGCTCATCCTCGAAGGCGCGCGGCTCAACCAGGATCAGCCCCGGGATGTCGAGATGTTCAAAGTGAAACGGCACCGGCTCCCCCAGTCTCAGGCGTTACCACAGCGGCATCGTCCATTGCGCATCATTCATCGAGCAGACTCAGCAGATACTCGCCGTAGCCGGACTTTCGAAGCGGCTCGGCAAGCGCGCGGAGGCCCGCCCCGTCTATGAAGCCCATGGTGTAGGCAATCTCCTCGATGCAGGAGATCTTCAGGCCCTGCCGGTCCTCGATGGTCTTTATGTAGAGGGTAGCATCGACGAGGGACTCATGCGTACCGGTGTCGAGCCAGGCAAAGCCGCGGCCCATGAGCTGCACGGTAAGATCGCCCCGGGCCAGATAGGTCTTGTTGACGTCGGTTATCTCGAGCTCCCCGCGCGGCGAGGGCTCGAGGTTCTTCGCGATCTCCACCACATCGGCGTCGTAGAAGTACACCCCCACGACCGCGTAGTTGGACTTGGGCTCTGCGGGCTTCTCCTCGATGGAGAGCACGGTGCCGTTCTTGTCGAACTCCACCACGCCGTAGCGCTCGGGGTCGCGTACCTGGTAGCCGAAGACCTGCGCGCCGCTCGTAACCGCCGCCCCGCGGCGAAGCATCTCGGGAAGCGCATGGCCGTAGAAGATGTTGTCGCCGAGGATGAGACATACCGGCTCGCCGTCTATGAACTCCTCCCCGATGATGAAGGCCTCGGCAAGGCCCCGCGGCTCCGCCTGCTCGGCGTAGGAGAGCTCGAGGCCGAGGCTACTCCCGTCGCCGAAGAGATCGCGAAACTTCGGAAGATCCTCGGGCGTGGAGATGATGAGGATCTCTCTGATCCCCGCGAGCATCAGGGTCGACAGCGGATAGTAGATCATCGGCTTGTCGTAAACGGGAAGGAGTTGCTTGCAGGCAACCTGGGTGATGGGATAGAGGCGTGTGCCGTGACCGCCGGCGAGGATGATACCCTTCATGGAAGCAGAGTATAGTGCAGGGCCCCGTCAGTATCAACGTTTCGCTTGACTGCGGGTGCGCCGCAGACTAAGCTCGGGTACAGGAGCCCATGATGAACCCGACCGCACGCATCGCCATAGTCCTGTTTGTCGCCCTCGTCCTCGCGGCGGCCGCCACGCCGGCTGCACAGGCCCAGAGCCTCGACGTGACAGACCGGCAGAACGGCATGCGGCTCATAGGCTACGGGCTCTTCAACGAAGACGGCCTCGAAGGAACGGGCGCGGGCTTTGCCTACGCCATCGCCGGACGCCTCGACGTCGGATTCGATGCGGGGATGTTCTATTCCGACATCGAGGGTACGGCCTCGGAGGAGTCCCGCATCAACTTTCTCCTGCGCGGCCTCCTCGCCCGCCAGGGTGATGGCTTTCCGCTGTCGCTGTCCCTCGCCTTCAGCTACTATCTCTCCCGCGTTCAAAGTGATTATCTCGAGGATCGTTTCGAGGACTTCGAGCTTCTTCGAGACGGCCGGGGCTATACCATCTCGGGCGGCGTGTGGCGGGACTTCCACGTGTCCCCCGTTGTGGCCATCCGCACCGGCGCCGGAGCGCGCCTGGGCTGGGATCGGTATACCACCACCGTGGCTTCGGGATTCGACGATACCGACCCCGCGGAGCTCGGCCGCTACCCCACCGAAGAGCAGGACCATACCTTTACCTACGAAGGCTCCCTCGGCCCCGTCATTCGCCCCGGCGCCGGGGACTACGCGCTGAGCGCAATCGGCACCTTCCGCTACGGCGCAGACGGTGCCATTGCCGGCGGCGTGGAAGTCGGGGTGACCTTCGCCCGCCCGCAATGAGGGCGCGGGCTCGAGAGCCCCGGCGGTTCGGCGACATCGTCGTCGGCCCCGCCCCTACCGAAGCAGAAACTCCGCCTCTACAGGATAATGATCTCCCGCCTGCACCTCGATGATGCGCGCGTCCACCCGCTCGAGGGCCCCGGCGTAGAAGATGAAGTCGATGCGTGGCAGGATGCGTCCGTCCACCTTCCAGTAGGTGCCGTCGAGGTAATCCCCGGTGCCGCGAAGCGCCTCGCCGAAGTGCCGGTTCATGTGGCGGAGCGTGCGGG
>JAWLDL010000395.1:0-2950 GCA_041686675.1 Spirochaetia bacterium
CGAACGTCCGCTATCCGTTCAGCGTGATCCCGAAGCTCACCCTCAGGCGCACCTCGGTGCAGCCGGTTGTCCTCGTCTCCCTGGTGGCCGGCCACGGCGGTGGCGTGCGGCCGGAGCAGATGCGAGGCACCGTTGCAGGTGTAACCGTCGATGACGCGGTGGTCACGGTGCGTTACGCCGACCTCGCAGAGGCGCGGGTGGAGGCGGCGACCGGCGAGGTGTCGTGGCGCTCCGGTGCCGTCGAGCCGCATGTCGGCGACGCGGATCGGGTGCGCGGTTCCTCACGCGATATGGTCGATGCTCGATAGGTCCACCGGGTTCTCGAGAGGGGCTCCCCTGGCCCAGTTCCTTACCTCCCGGACGCAGTAGGCGCCAAGGCGGTGGATCTCGTTTCCCATTGACCCGGCGATGTGCGGCGTCAGCACGCAGTTCGGCAGTTCGAAGAACGGGTGATCGGTCGGCGGGGGCTCCTCTTCGGTGACATCCACAAAGGCGGTGATGTCGCCCTTCCTGAGCCGGGCGACCAGCGCCCCCTCGTCCACCAGACCGCCCCGGGCGGTGTTGATGAACCGCGCCCCCGGCTTGAGCAGTTCCAGGGCCCGCCGGTCGATCAGATTCCGGTTCTGCGGGGTATTGGCGTGGTGGAGTGTGACGACGTCGCAGATCGCCATGATCTCCTCGAGCGAGGCAAGACGCACCCCGAGCTCGCGCGCCTCCTCTTCAGACACGAAGGGATCTTCGAGGCACACATCCAGCTCGAAGGGACGAAGTAATGAGATGAGCCTGCGGCTTATCCGTCCGTAGCCGAGGATGCCGACCCGCGAGCCGTAGTATCCGCCTTCGAAGCCGCCGGGGTCACGGTGCCACGCGGAACCGCCGTCGGTGAGAAACCGGGTATGGTAGGAGAAGACATTCTTGAGCGAGGTGAGGATGAGGCCGAGGACGAACTCCGCGACGGGACGTGCATTCTCTTCGACGGCGGAACAGACCGTAATGCCCCGTCGTGGTATCTCATCGGTGTAGAAGGTCTTTATCGAGCCGCCGGCGTAGACGATGAGCTCGAGATCCGGGCAGGTGTCGAGGAGTGGCGCGGTGAGCCGTGCCGGGCTCCACGACCCGATGAGCACCCGTGCATCGCGGATGGCCCGTCGAACGGAGCGTCCGTCGAGGTGCTCGGGAATGCGGTCGATGTCGAGGTCGACATACTCGGAGAGCTCCGCGAGGTGTTCGTCAGTGAACGCGTCGAAGAAACGGCGGCGGCGACTGAAAACGCCGGCACGGGGCGTGGATGTCATCTCTGCGGCCAAGTGTTTCAGCTGGTACGCGTTGCGTCAACGGGAGACCCCAATTGAGAGCCGGCGCGTACCGCCGCGCTCGCCGGCCGCCTACAGAATCGGGAACCCGAATCCGACCGTCAGCCGTGCGCTCTGCTCCTTCACATTGAGGTCCGCGCTCGAATCATCCCAGGGCGTGAAGTCGAGGTAGTAGCGAAGGTCCGCCGACAGGATTCCCACACCGACATTGAGCTCCGCTCCGGCGCCGAGCACCGAGCCGATGACGGCGGATTTGAGATCGTCTTCGGAGATATCGCTCGAGTCGCCGTCGAGCTCCTGCTCGAAGTCGGATACCTTGAACCGGAAGTTCGGCCCGAGGAACCCCACGACACTGGCCGGCCCGATGCCGAAGCGCAGCTTGCCGAGGATGGGTGTCTCGAGCGTGGTTGCCCGAAAGCTCCTGTCGAGATCTCCGCTGAGCGAGTAACCGCCGCCGGTAAGCCAGATCTCCGGTTGAATGGCGAGCGTATCGATGAGGGCAAAGCTTCCGTAGATGCCGCCGGTATAGCCAAGGCTGAAGTCCCGCGAGGCGTCGACGTCATCGAGGAGGTCGGCATAGTCGCTGCCCCAGGCATCGAAGTGTCCAAGCCCCGCGCGCACCCCGAGGGTCAGCTCCAGGCCGAACGCGAAGGCCGGCACAAGCATGACCACGAGCACGAGAACCATCGTTTTTCGCATCATTTCAGTAATCCTCCCTCTGACTGTCTCTACACTATTCATACTGCTCGATGAGCTCAGCGGCAATCCGGCCCGAGAGCACGACCAGAGGCATGCCCCCACCCGGATGGGTGCTTCCCCCGCAGAAGTAGAGGCCGGGATAGCGGCGACTGCGGTTCGCATGCCGGCGAAAGGCGGCAAAGCGGGTGTTGGAGGCAATGCCGTAGAGGCTGCCGCCGGGGCTCGCGGTGCGCTCTTCTATGTCGCGCGGGCTCATGCTGTCTTCCGCCCGGATCGCCGTCGCCACGTCCCGCCCGAGATCCTCCGATATGCGCCGCAGCACCACCTCACGGAGCCGGGCCCCGAGCGCATCCCAGTCCTGCCCGCGGTCCGGCGGGACGTTCACAAGCACGAACCAGTTCTCGCCGCCGGGGAGCGCATCGCCCGGCGTCACTTTGGAAGTGATATTCACGTAGATCGTGGGGTCGGTCGCGATCACCTGCCCGGCAAAGATCTCCTCGAACTCGCGGCGATAGTCGTCTGAGAAGAAGATATTGTGGAGGTCGAGCTCATCGAAGATCTCACCCATGCCCCAGTAGAAGACGTAGCCCGATGAGGAGGGCTCGAGCGCGCGGTAGCGGCGGTAGGCCGGCGCCTCCTCGTCGCGGAGCAGCTCGGGATAGGTGACGCTCACGTCCACATTTGAGACGACCACGTCGTAGTCGAGGCGCTCGCCTGAGACTTCAACGCCCCGGATGCGGCGGGTGACCGGGTCCGCGAGAATGCGATCGACGGGGCGCTCGTAGTGCAGGACCACGCCGAGCTCCCGGGCGAGCCGTTCGAGGGCCGTCGGCAGCGAGTAGATGCCGCCGCCGAGCGCATAGGCGCCGCCGCGGTATTCCACATCCGGGATGATGGCCATCGTGGCGGGGGTGAGAAACGGACTCGATCCGTTGTAG
>JAWLDL010000396.1:0-2932 GCA_041686675.1 Spirochaetia bacterium
AGGCCGCCACGCAGCTTGCCTCCGCCGCAGATGCGTCCCTGCGGGTCGTGTCCGCGGGAGAATCTCCCGTGCTCGAGGCGCCGGCGGGATCGTCTTCGGGGCGGGTTGCCGCGGCAGCGGCCTCGCCTGAGGGCTTCTCACCCGAGTGGTCCTTCGACCGGGGGCTCTATTTCTCGGCAACGTCCCTCCTCGACACTCGTGAGCACCGGGCAGTCGTGTTCGTGACCAACGGACAGCTGGGGCAGGGCGCCTTTCAGAATTACGGCCTTCAGGAGCTTGCCGCTCTGCTTCGAAACAACCACATCCGGTTCTACGTCGTCTACGTAGCGCAGGGACAGCGCGACGACGCACTCGAGTACCTGAGCTCGCAGTCCGGCGGTGAAAGTATGTTCCTCTACCAGGACGAGGGCATTCGCGGCATCCCCGCCGATGTGCTTGACAGCCCGAGCGGGCGTTACACGCTGCGGGTGACCTCGGGAAGTAATACCGATTTCGGCCGCGCCTATATTCCGCTCGAGGTGGAGGCCTATCTCATCCGCCGCAGCGGGCGTGACGAGGCGGGGTACTTCGGGCCGAGGGAGTTCTAGACCGGCATGCTCAAACGCCTTACCGCCGGCCTGCGGCGACGGCGTGCGCGATGGGAGTCGCTGTGCACCGGCTGCGGGCTCTGCTGCTACAAGCGCAGCCGCCTCAACGGCGGCGGTGTGTTTATCGACTATTCGCAGCCCTGTCGTTACCTCGAGACTGCAACCGGCCGCTGCACCGTGTACGAGCGCCGTTTCGAGGTGAACCCCGACTGTCGCAAGGTAACCATCTTCCACGCGAAGTATGATCGACTGATGCCGCCGACCTGCGGCTACGTCCGCGCGTACCGTCGCGGGAAGTGAACGTTTGACCGGCTGAAGCACCCGCTATTATCTTACGGCTGTACTCTGATCAACAGACTGGGTCGGGCGGAGAGATATGTTTCCTGGACAATCGGAAGACACAAAAGAAAAAACCAGGGAAGAAGTCAAAGAGCCCGACATGTATCGGGTGCTCCTCCACAATGATGACTACACCACCATGGAGTTCGTGGTGGAGGTGCTGATGAAGGTCTTTCGCAAGACCGTGATGGATGCGACGAAGATCATGTTGCACGTCCACAAGAACGGCAAGGGCAACGTCGGTTCATTCACCTATGATGTTGCCACCACGAAGGTCAACCAGGCACATAAGATGGCCCGGGAGCGGCAGTATCCGCTCAAGTGTACGATCGAGAAGGAATAAACAGGGGCCCACCCATGCGAATAAATCGAGAACTTCAGGCCATACTGAATGCGGCATATCAGGAAGCGAAGCAGCGCAACCACGAGTATCTTACGCCGGAGCACGTGCTCTATGCGGCGCTTCACTTCGACTATCCCCGTGACATCGTTGCCGAATGCGGGGTGGATCCGGACGGTGTGCGGACTCAGCTCGACCAGCACCTCAAAGAGAAGGTGCCCGTGCTCGAGGGGGCCGACCCGCTGCAGTCGCTCGGCTTTCAGAACGTGATCGAGCGAGCGGTCTTCCACACCGAGGCAGCCTCCAAGGAAGAGGTCGACATCGGCGACATCATCGTATCCATCTTTGACGAGGATGAGTCTTTCGGCGCCTACTTTCTCAAGAAAGCCGGTCTGCAGCGTATTGATCTGCTGCAGATCATCTCGCATGGCGTGTCCTCCACCGAGCGTGAAGACGTGGAGGAGGAGGATTACGAAGTCGAGAGCGACGAAGCCTTTCCCGATACCGATGAAGAGGAAGAGGGCGCGCCGGGGTTCGGCGATGCCGAGGAGGGCGAGGAAGAAGGCGGCAAACCGAAAAAGAAGGACGCCCTCGCCAAGTTCACGACCGACCTCACCGAGCAGGCCCGTGAGGGCAGGCTCGAGCCGCTCATCGGCCGCGAGGACATCCTCGAGCGCACCGTGCAGGTGCTCTGTCGTCGGATGAAGAATAATCCCGTCCATCTCGGTGATCCCGGCGTCGGGAAGACCGCCATAACCGAGGGGCTGGCCCAGCGGATAGCGGACGGCACCGTGCCGTCGGTCCTCAAGGACTACAGCGTGCTGGCGCTCGATATGGGCGGCATGCTCGCCGGCACCCGCTATCGGGGTGACTTCGAGGAACGGATGAAGCAGGTCATCAAGGCTCTCGAAAAGCGAGACGACGTCATCCTGTTCATCGATGAGATCCACACCGTCGTCGGAGCGGGCGCCGTTGCCGGCGGGTCGATGGATGCCTCGAACATGCTCAAGCCCGCACTCTCCTCCGGACGCATCCGCTGCGTGGGCTCGACGACGTATGAGGAGTACAAGAAGTACTTCGAGAAGGACCGGGCGCTCTCGCGTCGTTTTCAGAAAATTGAAGTCCTTGAGCCCAGCGAGGACGAAACTGTTGAGATCCTGAAAGGGCTGCGCGAGAAATATGAGGAGTACCACAACGTCAGCTACACAGACGACGCGCTCGAGGCGGCGGTGCATCTCTCTCATCTCTACATAACGGACCGCCATCTGCCCGACAAGGCGATCGACGTGATTGACGAGGCCGGCGCCTACATCCGGATGCGCGTGGAGGCCTCCGAACACGACGCGGAGCCGGTAACCATCAGCGAGCACGATATCGAGAAGGTTGTCTCCAAGATCGCCAAGATTCCCGAGCGCAGCGTCGGTACCTCCGAGAAGGACCGACTGGCGCACCTCGACAAGGACCTCCACCAGGTGGTCTTCGGCCAGGACGATGCCATTGCCTCGGTCGTAGAGGCGGTCAAGCGCTCGCGCGCAGGGTTCCGTAACCCCGACAAGCCGGTGGCGAACTTCCTCTTTGTCGGCCCCACCGGCGTGGGAAAGACCGAGCTTGCGCGGCAGCTCTCCTCGACACTCGGCGTGGCCATGCATCGCTTCGACATGAGCGA
>JAWLDL010000397.1:0-2932 GCA_041686675.1 Spirochaetia bacterium
CAGAAGGTGCCGACGGCGAGGGTCTGGGAGGCGCCGATGCGAAGCGTCCACGCCTGATGGCTGAACATCAGAAGCCCGAGCAGCGCCATGCCGCCCAGCGCGATGCGGACGGTGCGCCGTCGCCCGATGCGGTGGGCCAGCATGCCGCTCGGCACGGCAAAGGCCAGGTAGGCGATCGCGACCATCCCCGTGGAGAGACCCGCGATCCCCTCGCTCAGGCCCAGATACTCGATCACGTAAAGTGTCATAAAGGGCCGCATGCCCCAGTAGGCGGAAAACCACAGAAAGAGCGCGATGAGAATGTAGACCGCGCCCCGGTCCTCCTGCGCGAACACTGCGCGAAGCGAGCGCAATAGCGGCGTCCGCGCAGCAGAGGTCTCATCGAGGCGACGCTCTTTCACCGTGAGTCGCAGAAGCACGGCCGCGAGGACGATGAGCACCGCGGCAATGAGAAACGGCAGGCGGCGCGAGGTATCCCCCAGGACCGGAAGCACCAGCTCAAGGTCCATGAGGGGGGCGAGCACGACCGTGCCTACCACTGCGGCGATACCGCCCATCATGTTGATGACTCCGTTCGCCTCACTTCGGTACTCGTTGGGAATGGAATCCGGCATGAGGGCGACCACGGGGCCGCGGGCTGACTGCTTGAAGAGGTTGAAGCCCACGAGCGCGATAACGAAGGCCGCCAGCGTGGCGGTGCCCGCATAGGGCAGTAAGGCGAACCCGACCGCGCTCAGCGGCAGCAGGACCGTCACGAAGGGCATGCGCCGCCCGATCGGGGTCCGCGTGTTGTCGCTCCACGCCGTGACAACCGGAATCAGCAGCACCGCCATGATGTTGTCGATGGTCATGAGCGAGCCGATGAGTGCCCGCGAGGCAACGAAGCCATTGAGGAATACCGGCACGTAGTTGTCGTAGAGCGGGTCCATCAGCCCCATGGTGAAGAACCCGATGCCGATCATGAACGTCGTTTTGTAGAAGCCGGGCGGAAGCTGCTGTTTCTCGTGTGCCATAGCGTGGGGTACTGTAGCGCGATTTACGAGAGTGGTACCACCTCCTCCAGCAGAATACGGCGAAACTTCCCGGGTTCCTGGAAGCAGGCTTCGTGGCCGGATTTCTCGAACCAGTAGTGGCGCTTCACCGGAGCCTCGAGGACCTGATAGTACTCGTAGGTCATGTCGGCGACGCAGGTACGGTCGTAGCGGCCGCTGATGAAGAAGGTCGGGACCTCCAGGCGCGGAACGTCCCGCCGGAAATCAAGGCCGACGAGTTGCGGATACACACTGGTCACACCCCGGTAGAGGCCGCGGACCATGTTGATGGTATCGATGGGGGTATACTCCTCGGGCGTGAAGATGCTCATTTCGTTTATGTGGGGCGCATCCGGGGCTTCCGGGCTGTAGCGAAACACGCGCTGGAAGAGGTACATGTACTTCGTTCCCTCCTCGGCGGTGTAGGGCGGCGGGCCGTTTTTCCGCAGCTTCGAGACGGTTTGCTCATCGCCGGCGGCTTCCGCCGCCTCGAGCACCATCTCGTAGCCGATGATGTCGTTCTCCACGAAATCGACCTGCTGACCCACGCCGATGTAGGCGGCGTAGAGGTCCGGTCGGCGTTCTGCGGCAAGCAGGCCGATGATGCTTCCCCACGAGTGGCCGATGAGGTAGATGTCTCTCCGGTCGAAGCGGCGGGCGAGGTACTCCGATACGGCGATGGTGTGGTCAACGTACTCCTCGTAGGAGGCCTCACGGGCGTCGAGGGCCGAGAACGACTTACCGGCGCCGGGCTGTTCCCAGTTCACGAACACGAAGTCCTCTTCCAGCTCCGAAAGGTAGTCGCGCGTGCGGCCGATCTCCGAGCCTCCGGGACCACCGGCAAGCCACAGGAGTACCGGCGCGCTCCTGTCATGCCCCCGCATGAGGAGCCACTGTTCGGTACCCAGTATCTCGACCCGCTCGAGGGACGCGATGCTTCCCGGAACCGGTCGGCCCTCATCGGTGGTGATGGGCTCGGTGCCGGCGCAGGAGCTCAGTGCGAAAAGAGCGGCCGCCCCGCCGAGTATTGCTGTGATCTGTCGTCGAATGTTCATTCTTCTTCCTCCGTTCTGTGTGTCTGGAGGAAGACTACGGGACCCTGCGAAAGAGGGGTATCGGACGATCGTACGAATCGGCCCCGGCCGGCCGCGCAGGGGCGCTGTCAGACGATAGTATGAGGCGCGGCCGTCACTCCCTGAATCCGCTTGCGAGCCGAAGAAGGTCCACCCGGCTCCCCGCACCCGTCTTCTGGAAAACGTTGTAGATGTGGGTACGCACCGTGGCAAGCGAAACGTGGAGGCGATCGGCGATCTCCTGGTTCGACAGTCCCTGACTGATGAGACTCACCACTTCGCTCTCCCGCTGCGTTATGCCGAACGCGCTGCGAAAGGCGCTGCTCACCTCGCCCTCCTCGAGGAAGGCGCTCGGGCGCGCGAGATACTCGATGAACACCGAAAGGACGATGACGCCCCATATCGGGAAGAAGACGAAATCGAAGGACAGATAGGGGCGCGCCCCCACCGGAATGAGATCGATCAGGAGATACAGGAGAGTCGAAACCGGCGCGAAAACGACCAGCAGTATGCCGAATCGCCGCAGAAGCCGTGCCACCGCCCCGTTTTCCTCCGGCCCTGCAGCGCGAATGAGCACGATGCCCACGTAGAGAAGGTAGAGAGAAACCAGCGCAATAGCCGGGATGTGGATAATCTCGGTCAGCGAACCGTCTGAGAGTACGTGAGCGAGCGTCCGGCCGATCTGCACACCGATGACGCCGACCGTCGCCCCGATCGCGGCAGCCCGGGACGTGCTCTCCAGAGCCAGCAGCATACGAAGCACGCCCACATAGATGGCGATACCGATCGCGACGCCGATTACGTGCCGCAGTGGGGCCACACCGGCGG
>JAWLDL010000398.1:0-2931 GCA_041686675.1 Spirochaetia bacterium
GCTCTGAGGCAAGAAGCAGGTGCCGTCTTCGTGGGCGAGCCGAGCGGCGGCAGACCGAACCACTACGGCGAGATCAAGTCGATAGAGCTCCCGGACCTCGGGCGTCGGCTCACCTACTCAACCAAGTACTTCAACCTCTATGAAGCAGCAGACCCCCAGACACTGATGCCGGACATCGAAGTACCCCTCTCCTATGAGGCGTACATCGAGGGACGCGACCGTGCGCTCGAAGCAGCGGTCGGAGCCCGGTAGCGGGCCGCCATCGGTTTACATCCGCCATGCCTGAGCGTACAATCCCGCTGATTGGAGGCTCATGGCACACGTAGCTATTGTGGGCGCCGGCGTAATGGGAACTGCACTGGCATGGCCGCTTTCGGACAACGGCCACCGCGTTTCTCTGGTCGGCACGCCCCTGGACCGGGAGATCATCGAGGACGCGCAGAGCCGGTATCGGCACCCGAAGCTGGGACGCGAGCTACCGCCGGGGGTGACGGCGTACCACACCGAAGGGCTGGCCGCGGCCATTGAAGGCGCGGATCTCATCGTATCCGGGGTCAACTCCTGGGGAGTGGACTGGATCGCCGACGCCCTCGCCGAAAGTCTCGAGCGGGGCCGGGACGTCATAGGCGTCACCAAGGGGTTTCGCTCCGATGATGCCGGAGAGATAGAGATCTTTCCGAGACTTCTCGCCGGGCGAGTTCCCGAATCAATACGGAAGGACAGCAACTTCATGGCCATTGGCGGCCCGTGCATCGCCGGAGAGCTTGCAGGCAGGCGCCAGAGCTGCGTGGCGTTCGCCGCCGAGAAAAAGGACGCGGCGGAGCGAACCGCCCGCCTGTTCCGCACCGGCTACTACCACATCTGGCCGTCTGCGGACCTGTGGGGTCTGGAGCTGTCGGTTGCCCTCAAGAACGCCTACGTCCTCGGCGTGGGGATGGCAAACGGGATGCTCGAAGCCGCGGGAGGTGCCGACGAGGCCGGGGCGGTCATGCATAATCCGGCGGCCGCGACCTTCGCCCAGGCCCTCTATGAAATGGAGCAGATCCTCACGGCGCTCGACGGTACGCCGGCGCATGCTCACGGACTTCCCGGCGCGGGGGACCAGTACGTGACCGCCATGGGCGGTCGTACCCTGCGACTGGGAACGCTCATCGGCCGGGCCTACCGCTACAGCCAGGCGCGGGAGATGATGGCCGGAGAAACACTGGAGACGGTTGCCATCATCGAGTCCATGTCGCGCGTCTATCCGCGGCTGCAACGGCAGGGGTTGTTACGCGACGATGAGCTACCGCTCATGGAGACGCTGATCGCCGCGATCACAGAGGACGAAGTCGTCTCGCTTCCCTGGGAGCGGTACTTCGCTTCGATGTGAGGCCGGATCCGCGGCTACTCCGACCCCTATAGACTGTAGCATCCCGCCGCAATTTGTCACTCCGCCCCGCGCAGCAGTATCCTCGAAGTATACACGAGGCCCGCGTCGGCCATCGCCGCGGGCACGCCGGGAGGGTTACATGCGTGTTATGAGAGTAGTTACGGTTCTTTTCCTGCTTTTCGCGGTAACCGGGTTCCTTGCCGCCCAGGGCAGCCAGACGGCCGACGTCCCGGCACTCGACGGGTTCTCACGCGGTAGTGCCGGCGGCGTGGACGTGCAGTGGCGTGTGGACGGCGATATGCTCGAGGTGCAGATGGCGGCACCCACCACCGGCTGGGTATCGGTGGGATTCGATCCGTCGCAGATGATGGCGGATGCCAACATGGTCATCGGCTACGTCGAGGACGGCGAGGTCATCATTGCCGACGACTACGGTACCGGCGCGACCAGCCACGATCGGGACACCAACCTCGGCGGCACCGATGACGTCACGGTGGTGGACGGCCGGGAGGTCGACGGCACTACAATCATTCGTTTCACGATCCCGCTCGATTCGGGTGACGAAATGGACAAAGCACTCGCCCCGGGGAACACCTATACCGCGCTTGCCTCCCACGGCCCCGACGGGGCGGATGATTTTAACACCTATCATGCCGACCGCGGCAGTTTTCAGTTGGAGCTCTGAGGCTTTCGTCTGAACGCGCTGGACCCACCTTGATCGATACCCGGCGTCCGGCTATCGCTTCGAGGCAGCCCCGAGGTCGATGACCTCTTCGAGCCTGACACCGCCTTGTTCGTCGTAGACTCGCGCGCGGATGCTGAGCTCTTCGTCGTCGCGGAACAGTGCAAGCTCGCCCACATTGTGGTGCAGGTAGTAGCCGTCCACGCGATTGGCGTTGGCGGTGGGGACCTCCTCAGGGTAGCGGCGGTTTATGCCGCTCGAGGTCACATCGTAGAAGTACCGCTCGTCGGTTCCAGGGGCAGCGGTGTCGCCCGGCGGGGCGGGTGCGCGGGATATCTCCGCGAAGTGGCGATCGCCCGAAATGAAAATCGCTGGACCCCCGGAATCGGCGAGCAGGGAGAGAAGCCGCTCGCGCTCATGGGGGAAGTTGGCCCAGCTCTCCCAGCCGTGGTGGGAGGCAAGCACCTGTATGCTCGAGGCTATGATCCTGAGCTCGGCCGGCCGCCGGAGCGTGCGCTCGAGCCACTCCCACTGCTCGGCGCCGAGGATGGTTCCGTCGTCGCTCGGCGCGTAGGGACCTTTCCCCTCCCGGCGGGGCCGGGCGCGGGCGAGGGGGCTGCGAAAGCTCCGCGTGTCGAGCAGAATGAGTTGAATAGCCCCCTCGGCGAATCGGGCGCTTCGATAAATGCCGGGACGGGACGCTGCAGGCCCGTCGATGTCCCAGAAGTTCTCGAATATGCGCTCCGACGCCTCGCGCGCGGGGAAGTCCGCCCCGGCATCATTCGCCCCGTAGTCGTGGTCATCCCAGACGGCATAGACGTCTGTGTTCTGTCTCAGCTCCCTGTAAAGATCACTCTGTGCGAGGCGGTCGTAGGCG
>JAWLDL010000399.1:0-2930 GCA_041686675.1 Spirochaetia bacterium
CGCACCGTCTTTCCCTTCGACTACATGCCCGAGACGACCAACCTCACCGATATCCTGAACACGCTCCGCTACAACAGCGGCCCCATCGACGAGGTCCTCACCGAGGATCAGCAGCTCTACTTCGACGCATTCAATCTGGCCGATGAGGTCGGTCTCGCCGAGGAGGAGTTCATCGTGCTGACGGTGCGCGTCTATGCCGGATTCGACCTTGCCGGGACACGCCTTGCGACCGGCAAGGCGGAAAGCGGCGCCGGCAGCGAGGGCTCGCCGAGCCCCGACTACGTCACCGTCGACACCGACGAGGAAAGCGGGCGCCGTTACGCGCGGATCGGAATGCCGCCGGCTGCGGTCACCGACATCCTCATCGAGGACGTTGATCCGGGCACCTACCACTACCCGGATGTCGGCCTCGACGCCGAGGGCTGGCGCGAGGTAGCCGCCTTCGTCTCCGAGCACGTCGAGAGGCGCACCATCGAGGAGGGTATCCTCGAAGACGCGAGGAGAAACGCACGGGACCTGGTGCGCACCCTCCTTCTCTCTTCGGGAATCGATCAGGTCTCTTTCGAGAACGAGGCAAAGAGCCCGGCGAACTCCGAAGAGCGGCGGTAGTACACCGGCGGGTATCCGACGGGCGCGCTCTCGCGATGCCACCCCGGTGCGGCGGCGCGCCCGCTCCACAGATGCACCCACTCGTCGTCGGGAAGATAGGCCGACCAGCTCGAGCGCTTCTGCTGCACGACCGGCGCAACGAGGAGGTCGCGTCCGTAGAGATACTGGTAGCGCTGGCGGTGGGCGGTCTCGTCATCACCGTAGTGGATGCCGAGGTGCCGCATCGCAGGCAGCCCCGTTGCGGCGTACTCACCGACCACGTGCCGGTGGTAGGGCGCAAGCCGCGTGTAGACCCCGGTCATCCGGGCCAGGTGGGACAGCGTTTCGGCATCCGAGTTGAACTGCCAGTTGCGGCCGGGACGGTTTCCCTCGTGATTGCGCATGATGGGCGAGAAGGCGGCGTGCTCGGCCCAGCGCTGGAAGAGCTCCTTGCTGCGGCGCACCCAGGCGACCGTGGTAAACCCGCCGATGTCGGAGTGATGGATCCCCGTGCCGCAGTAGCCGGCGGAGAGCGCGGCCGGAATGACGCTCGGCAGGCCGTCATGCACACTCCAGTTCACCAGCTGATCCCCCGCCCAGGTTGCCGTCGAGTACCGCGATGAGCCGGTGTAGCCCGCCCGCATGAAGAAGACCGCCTCCCCCATCGCGCCGGCCTCCTCGAGGGCCTCGCGGTTGACCCGCGCCCACTCGGCCGGATAGCGGTTGTGGAAGGACTCCCCGCTCTCGCCGCTGTAGAGCACCGCATCCGCGGGCAGGTACTCACCGAAGTCGGCCATCCAGCCGGAGAGCCCGACCCCGAGCATATTCTCCCGGATAATGCGCTTTATCCAGCGCACAGCGTCCGGGTTCGTGAGGTCGAGAAGCGCCGCCGGGAAGGTCGTCACATAGATCATGTAGTCCTGGCCCTTCGGCGTCTTCACGAGGTAGTCGTGGCTCGCCGCCTCCCGGTAGAGCTCGCCCTCTATGGCGAGAAAGGGATTGATGTAGCCGAGCATCCGCACACCCTGCTCCCCGAGCTCGCCCACGAGCTCGGGGAAGTCCGGGTAGAGTCCCCGGTCATAATGCCAGTTCCACATGAGCTGACTGCCGAAGGCGGTGAGCCGTCGTCCTTCCCAGTCCTGCGCCCAGGTGGCCGACAGCTTGACCCCCGCTTCCTGTGCGTCACGGACTTTCCGGCGCACCGCCTCCGAGCCGCCCTGCACGCCGAGCCACATGCCGTCGTACACCCAGTCGGGAAGCTCGGGGCCCGTGCCGAGAAGCCGACCAACGGCCTTCACGGTCTCCTCGGCGCTCTCGTGCACGCCGATGACGATGCGCTTCGGCACCTCCCAGCTGTGCAGCAGAACCCGATCTGAGCCGCGGAAGTCGAGCTCGGAGTAGCGCGAGACATCGGCATGGCAGAACCAGTTCGCCGAGGAGACGAAGGTCGGCTGCGGGAAGTACGTCGAGTACCAGTGTCCGCCGGCGCCGAGTCGCATCCGGGCGAACCACGTGATGAGATCCCGGCCGCGACCGATGCCCTGCTCCTGCGTCCACATCGGCACCCGCGAACCCTTCATGTCGAGTCGCGAGTACTGCTCGCCGCCGCCGTAGATGTGCTCTCTCGAGTCGATTTCGAGGGCGAACCAGACATTGCTCACGTCCGGCAGCCACTGCGGGAAAGTGATGTGCAGCTCATCGCCAAGGACGGCGAACCGGACGGCTATGCCTGCGGGAGAGACCAGCAGCATCGCCTGCTCTTCCCCCGCCTGCGGATCGTCCTCGCGGACGCTCAACGTGCGGCAGGGGCGGCGGGTGATGTGAAGCGGCCGGATGGTGTAGTGGCCCTTCGAGTCGTGGTACCGGAGCCGTCCGGAGCCCACCCAGATGAAGGGGCGCCCGGGCCTGTGCTCGGCGATGAGCCGGCCGCGGAAAATGACCCGTACCCGCTCGCCGTCTTTCTGTATATCGAGGGCCTCATCCACTGCGGTTTCCTCACTGCTGTGCCGACTCATAAAACTCCTCCACATCGACCGAAGCGCCCGTCTTCGCCGCGTGCCGCGCCGCAACCGCGGCCTCGAGGCAGCGCATTCCATCCTCGTAGGAGACCGGCGGCGCCGTTCCGTCCACCACGCAGGAGGCGACATGCCGGGTGAAATCCCGGATATTGAAGGGCTCGGTGGCCGACTCGTCGAAGGTCTCCACCTGCGCATCCGCGGGGCGCCCGTGCTGCGGCCCCCGGGCAAGCACGCCGAGGTGAGAGCTCGCGCCGGCATCCAGAGCGGAGTATTCTGCATCCTTCAGCCCGCACCACGCGGAGCCGGCTGTGCCGTGAAGCTGCA
>JAWLDL010000400.1:0-2929 GCA_041686675.1 Spirochaetia bacterium
CCATACTCGATTCCTCCCGTTGCACGGTTCACGAGTAGGCTACGGCCGCCATGGGGGTCGATGCTATCGAGAGGATTCCCTGTTTTCAGCCGTCAACGAGAATTGCGGAGTTCTCCGTAGGTGGAGGCGAGTCGAGTGAGTTGCATACGTGAGGTCACGCCGCATTTTCGGAAGACCGACCGCAGGTGCGTGTCGACCGTTCGCGGGGAAATGTAGAGCTCCTCGGCAATCTGTCTGTCGCTCTTGCCCTCGAGGAGTTTCTCGACGACCTCGCGCTCGCGCCTGGTGATGCCGAAGGCGTCCACCAGCTGCTGCGGAACGGCAAGGGCCTCGCCGGAGGCCGACTGCCGGAACCCGCTCACGATTGCGACGATGAGCACCACGTTCGCGATGCCGTAGCCTGCGGCAAAGACAAACCCGTCACGCGCGGTCTCCCCCGCCGCTCGCAGCGCGACGCTCACGCCGAAGTCAAGGAGGTTCGCGGGGATGAGGAGAAGGAGCGCCACACCGAAACCTCGCAGGTAGGCCCGCCAGGGTCTGCTGGCTGTTGCGCCGCTCAGTGACAGTGCGCGAAGTCCGACCACTATGGCCAGAACGCCCACCAGTAGCTCGACGGTGATCATTGAAACGGCGGCCGCTACCGACCCCGGCGACAACACGCCGGTCGCGGGCGGATGGGCCGCGAGGAAAGCGGTCGCAAAGACGGCGAGCCCCCCGATCACCGCTGCCGGCGCATCCCGGACGTGCACCCACAGCGCCGCCCCGTTCTCGGTCCGGCCGCCGCCACCGCCACGGCGGGCAGCTTTTCCGCGCCGTCCACCCGGCCTGCGCAGGCGCCGGTCACGCAAAATGTAGAACAGGAGCGCAAACGCCGCGTACCCCCAGGCCGCGGCGTTGAGCACCCGGTACGCCGGGAAACTCCGCGGCATCCCGATGACTCGGAGATAGACGCCGAAAAAGGACGCGAGTCCCATCACGAGCAACGCGATGACCGCAGTAACCACCGGCGGCAGCGCGAGCGGCGCAACGCGCTTGAGGAACAACAGAGCAACGACAAGGCCGAATCCGGTGACGAGACCCACGAGACTCAGGATCAGCCAGAGTTGCTCCATGGCCGACATTGTACTCGGCGCACGGGTGCACGATCAACGTAGGGGGTCTCGGTCAACGTGCACGTCGATCCTGTTAAGCTTGGCCGCGGCGAGACACGTGGGTATCTTAAATGTCATGAAAACTCCGGTGTCCATCATGGTCCTCGCTCTGATTGCCGCGGCCGCAGCAGCGGCGCCTGCCGTCGCCGGGCCCACCGCCGCGACGCAGCTTGCCGACGCGGCCGACTCCGAGGCGCACCCCGCCATCTCCGTGCAGCCCTCGATCGAGCTCGGCTTCGTCGACGTTCCGCACAACGTCATCCAGTACGGCAAAGGGACCGACAGCTTTAACTTCGTGACGAAGGGCGGCCAGGAGATCCTCTTCCCCTACAGCCGCTTTCGAATCGACATCGGCCTCGGCGAACGGCAGCGGCACTTCGTCGGCCTGCTCTATCAGCCGCTCACCTTCGAGACGGTGACGCAGTTCGAGAAAACCCTGACTATCGACACCGAAACCTTCGATGAGGGACAGGTCGTGGATCTTGTCTACGGCTTCGATTTCTGGCGCGGGACCTACGAGTACCGCATCGTCGACGGGGAGCGCTGGAGAGTGGACGCCGGAGCCTCCCTGCAACTTCGAAACGCATCGATCCGGTTCAAGGCGCAGGAAGGCGACGAGCTCGTGGTAAGCCAGGGCACAGGGCCGGTTCCGGCTCTGAGGGCCCAGGCGCGCTACACCACCGACTCCCGCTTCTGGATGGAGGCCGAAGCCGACGGCTTCTACGCGAGCAATGCCTTCATAAACGGGGCGGAGTATCCCTTCACCGGCTGGATCTGGGACGCCGCGCTGAGCGCGGGAGCCCCCATCACGCGCTACGCCGAGACTTACCTGTCGCTCCGCACCATCGGCGGTGGCGCCGAGGGAACCGCCACTGACGCGCGCGAGACCTGGACCGAGTCGCGTGCCGGCGGCGACGAGCGCTACACGAAGAACGAGCTCACCACCGTGGCCGTCTCGGTCGGCGTGCGCCTGCTGTTTTGAGCACAGAGAAACGCTTGCCCGCCCGTGAAGGGCAGGCTACACTAGCGGCGCAATGAATGCCGATTATCAGGCCCGGCTGAACCGCGTCATCGACTACATCGACAGCAACCTTACCGAGCAGCTCGACCTCGATACTCTGGCCGGCGTCGCCTCTTTCTCCAGGTATCACTTCCACCGCGTCTTCTCTGCCATCATGGGCGAGACGCCGGGGTCGTATATTCAGCGCCTGCGTCTCGAGAAGGCTGCCGGCCATGTCGCGGAGGCGGAGCGCCCCATCACCGAGATCGCAATGGACCTCGGCTTCTCGAGCCCGTCTGTCTTCTCCCGCGCCTTCAGCGACTACTTCGGTGTGAGCCCGAACCGGTGGCGCCGCGGCGAGTGGAAGGATCACAGCAAGAATTCCAAACTGCAGAGCAACAGATATCAACCGCTGAGCAACTACAGAGAAGCGACCCGCGTCTCCATTGGCTACGATAACTACATCAAACGCCAATGGAGGGTAAACATGAAGACCGAAACCAACGAGCTCGAGTATCAGGTGGAGATCCGGGATCTGCCGGAGAAGACCGTGGCCTACATCCGCCACACCGGGCCGTACGCAGGGGACGGAGAGCTGTTCGGGCGGCTGTTCGGCGCGCTCATGCGCTGGGCCGGCCCGCGGGACCTCTTCGAGCCGGGCAAAACGGAGATGCTCACCATCTATCACGACTCCCCGGAGATTACCGAGGAAGACAAGCTGCGAATCAGCGTCTGCATGACCGTTCCCGAAGGAACCGAGGTCGGCGGCGAGATCGGG
>JAWLDL010000401.1:0-2924 GCA_041686675.1 Spirochaetia bacterium
CTCGAGCCGCAGCGTGTCTTCGTCGACGGCCTGAACGGTCTGCGCTACTATGCGGCCGACGACGGCGACTTCCTGCGATCGGTGCAGGCATTTCTTCAGTTCATCACGGCCCGCGGAGCCACAGTCCTCGTCACCGCCGAGCCCACCGTCAGCCGAAACAGAGAAGATCTCGAACACCTCGTCGACGGTAGTCTGACCCTCACATTCACGCAGAATACGCGGAAAGTATCCGTATCCAAGTTTCGCGGCTCCGGTTTCTCCGGCGGCGAGCACACGTTGCGCATCGGCGATGAAGGCATCTCGGTATTCCCGACACTCACCGCCCGCAGGGATCTTCCGGAGCGGCGCACCGTGCAGATCCCTTTCTCCATCGAGAGCCTGGACCAGAAACTGCATGGCGGCATAGAACCGGGCACGGTCACCCTTCTCACCGGCCCCCCGGGCGTGGGGAAAACCACACTCGGCATGCAGTTCATGCGAAGCGCCGCGCTGCTCGGCGAGCGCGTCGTTGTCTACAGCTTCGATGAGGAACCGGCCCTCATCGAGCAACGCTGCAGCGCTGTCGGGCTCGATCTCTCGGAGCTGCAGCGCGACGGGCGGCTCGTCATCGAGAAGGTGGAGCCTCTCGAGTACTCGGCCGAAGAGTTCGCCGACTGGGTCAAGCATGCCGTCGAGGAAGGCGGGGCACGCTGCGTCATGGTGGACAGCCTTTCGGGCTACAGCCTCTCGATAGCCTACGAGCGACCGATCCCCCGGCTGCACGCTCTCAGCAAGTACCTGACCTCGGCCGGTGTCTCGCTCATCATCGCCGAGGAAATGTCTGCGATCACCGGCGACTTTCGGCCCACCGAGTCCCGGATCAGCTATCTCTCCGACAACATCATCTTTCTCAGATACATAGAACGATTCAACGAGACATCGGATAGCGTCGAGCTGCACAAGATTCTCGGTGTGCTCAAGAAACGTCTTTCCGACTTCGACAAGGGCCTTCATGCCTTCGACATCACGCCCGAAGGAATCCGGGTGGGCGGTCAGCCGCTGGGATCACGCAGCCTCCTCGGCGGTACCCAGCCACTCTCCGAGGGCCCATGACACGGGTTCTCCTGTGCATGCGAAGCGGGCGGGATCGTGAGCATCTCGCCGAGTGGCTCCGCGAGCAGCATGAGGTGCAGACCACCTCCGGCCCGCCGGGGCCCGACAACGACTTCGACATCTGCATTCTCGACGCGGCGGGGCTCCATGCCGGCAGGGAGGTCATCGCCGAGCGGCGGGAGGCCGAGCGCCCGGTGTTTCTGCCCTTTCTCCTCGTTGCGCGCCGGCGACAGGTCGTTCGCAACAGGGAGGGCCTGCTCTCCGAGGTCGACGACGTGATCTGGGCCCCCGTGGCACGAGCGGAGCTGGATGCTCGGATCGGCGCGCTTTTGCGCATCCGCAATCTTGCGCGCCTGGTACAACAGCGCTACGTCTCGCTCGCGAACCAGAGCGCCGCCATGGTGCTCGTTGTGCGCTCGGCGCGCATTCAGTACGCCAACGAAGCGACGCGGATCACCTTCCCCGGGCTTTCCGACGGCGCTCCCGTTACGGATCTCATAGAGCCGCAATACCGCAATGTGTTCGAGGAATACATGCGCGGGTTGTCCGCGCGCGTGCGCGGGGTGCCCCGTAGCGGACCGCTGCCGGCACCGACGCACGTGGAGATACAGCTCAACACCGACGGCGAGCGCTGGGCCCACGCCAGTGCGGCCCCCACCTTCGAGGATGACGACCAGGAGTTCCTGGTCATGATGCTCGACGTGACTGAGAGCAAGCTGCGCGAGCGCGAGCTCCTGGAGTCGCGGCGCCGCATTCAGTCTCTTGCCGGTCAGCTGGTGTCGGTGGAGCAGCGCGAACGGGCGCTGCTGGCCGGAGACATCCACGACGGGGTGAACCAGTCGCTCGCAAGCCTCAGGATGCGGCTGGATCTGCTGAACAAAGCGCGCGATGAGCTGAACCTCGATGAGGAGCTCTCCGACATGCGCCGTATACTCGATGAGGCGATCACGCAGGTGAGGTCCCTCATCGTCGAGCTCGACCCTCCCACGATCCGTGAGTCGGGATTATCAGCCACGCTGTCGTGGCTCGTCGAGCACTTTCGAAGCGACCATGCACTCGATGTGAGCTACGAGGGAACCTACGAGATCGGGAACCTCCCCGAGGATCTGCAGCACGTTCTCTATCGTGCAACGCGCGAGCTTCTGTTCAACGTCCTCAAGCATGCCCCAGGCGCGCATGCCTGTGTTACACTCGAGGAGGCGGAATCGGAGATCATCATAACGGTCTCCGACGACGGCCCGGGCTTCGATCCGGAGGCCACTACCGGCGGAAGCGGCTTCGGCCTGTTCAGTCTGAGAGAACGTCTCCGCCCCTTTGACGGGACCGTGGACATTCGGTCGGCGCCGGGAGAAGGCGCCGTGATCAGGCAACGCGTTGCCCGCCCCAGTAAGGAGAAAGAAGACCATGAAGAAGCGCATCCTGCTCGCTGACGACCATACGGTAGTACGTGACGGGCTCAAAGCCATCATGCAGAAACTCGATCCCGATATCGTCGTGGTAAACGAGGCGGCGAACGGCCGCGAAGCCCTCGACATGGCCGAAGAGACCCCGGCGGACCTCTATCTCCTCGACATCTCGATGCCCGTGCTCAACGGGATCGAAACAACCGTGCGGCTGCTCAAGCGCGACCCCTCGGTCAAAGTCATCATCCTCAGTATGTACAAGGACAAAGTCCTCGTGGAGAAGGCGATTCGAAGCGGCGCCCGCGGCTATATACTCAAGGAGAGTGCCACCGAGGAGATCGTCAAAGCAATCGACGAGGTATACGCCGGCAGGTATTACTTCAGCCCCGACGTGTCGGGCTATCTTGTCCACGGCTTTCTCCACCCCAA
>JAWLDL010000402.1:0-2923 GCA_041686675.1 Spirochaetia bacterium
CGCCGTGGTAAGATCTGGCGCAGCACCTACGGTAAAACCCGCCCCCGGAAAGCTCGCAAGAAGCAGAACCGCTAAGGCGGCGAGAGCACGAACGACGAATCCCAGAAATGGAAGCCGTTCATGATGATAGGCGGCCGTCCGGTCTGGCGGCGCCATATGGGATCATCGCTCCGGGTATACACCCCTACGCGTACCCCCGTCTCTCCCGTGGCGGCCGTCCCGATGGCTCCGCCTGCGGGAATTGTCTGCGCAGGGCGCACTTCGACCGCTTCCAGTCCGGCGTATACGGTATAGTACATCGAACGCTCGGTCTCCCCGTCGATGGAAAACTCGGTCTCGTGTGCAAGCTCTACGAAACGACCGAAGCCGCTTCGGTTATCGGCAGAATTGCTGTAGCGATGTACGACGCCGGAAAACAGGGCATGCACTTCCGTTGACTCCGACCAGGCAGACGGCACCGGCACCGTCACTCGCCGAACCTCCTCCGCGTTCAATTGAGGCCCCCGGTTTTCCGTCCACGTGTCCGGGGCACGTTCCGGCGGTGCCTGCTCCTCCGTCCCCTCCTCCACGGGCGGCCGCTGCTCCACCGCCGCCTGCTCCGGCGCGCTCGCGCAGGCTCCGACCAGAAGCGAAAGAACGGCGAGCCACATCAGTCTATAGAAACGAGTTCTGCCCCTCATGATCTTTCAATCCTATCGCAAGAATAGCGGATCGTGTACAATGCATGACCGCAAGGAGGCAGTTTCTTGAAACTCTCAACCCTGTATGCGGCTGGAACGATCCTTGCCGCGGTGCTCATTCTCTCGAGTTGCCTGCCCGGTGGCGGACAGCAGCAACAGCAGGCCAAAGTGGATCCGGTCTACTCTCCCGACGGCTCGCGAATCGTCTTCGTCGCGACCCATGACGGCGATCCGGAGCTCTACATCGCCGATGCCGACGGCAGCAACGTGATACGACTCACCGACAACGACGCGGTTGACGCGAGTCCTCGATGGGCGCCGGACGGCTCGCACCTGGTTTTCGTTTCCGATCGCGATGGCGATTTCAACATCTACACGATGCGGCCCGACGGTTCCGGCGTCGAAATGCTCGACCTGCCGCTTCCGAACCAGCAGCCGCCGCAGCAGTAGGGACGGAGGTTGACCGGCCCGCCGCCGGAGACGGCCGGCCGGGGACGGAGGTTGAACGTGAGCGACCACTACGACGTAACGATCATCGGCGCAGGCATCTCGGGGCTCATCTGCGCCAACTACCTTGCCCGCGCAGGGAAGCGGGTTCTGCTCCTCGAGCAAAACCATCAGCCGGGCGGCAACATGTCCGGGTTCCGCAGACGCGGATTCTACTTCGATGCCGGAGATCAGTCGTTCGAAAGCCTCGGCATCGTCTTTCCCATACTCCGCGAGCTCGGGCTCTACGATGCGGCCGATTTCACCCAGCTCCGATATCGCATGGTCTCCGATGACTTCGATTTCTATCTCGACTCCATTGACGGCGTGGAAACTGCGCTCAGAGAGGCGTTCCCGCGGGAGACCGCAATACCCGAGATATTCGACGAGGTGCGGCGCGTCTCGCGATTCCTCGACGAGAACTACGACCCCGACAGCTTTCCACTGCTCAACGACTTCCGCCTGCGCCACCTTCTCCCCGCGGCAAAATGGCTGCCGCCACTGCGCAAGTGGCTGACCTTCCGCTACCGCGAGAAGATCTCCTCACGCATCGCCGACCCCTCGCTTCGCACCTGGTTCACACACATCGGGTACCGGCGCATGCCCTTCCTGTTCTTTGCCGGGTTCTGGCACATCTGGATCAACGACTACTGGTACCCGAACGGCGGGATGCAGGCCTTTCTCAACAAGCTGGCCGCCTCCTTCGAGGAGCACGGCGGAGAGATCCGCTATAGAACGATGGTCGATCACATCGATGTTGATGAGCGCTCGCGCCGCGCACGGGCCGTGGTGACCGCCGCCGGAGAGGAGATCGCCGCCGACCAGATCGTCTACTCCGGTGACTACAAGCGCTTCGTCGGCGATATTCTCGACGAGCGTCACTTCAAACCGCGCTTCGTGAAGAAGATCCGCGAGGCCGACCTCACCGAAGAGATTTTCAGCGTCTACCTCGGCCTTGATATGTCGCCGGAGGAGCTCTTCGGGCATGTCGGCACTCAGCACGTATTTCTCTTTCCGAACTACGACGTGATTTTCCCCGACGAGCGCTCGCCGCGCGACGTGCACAGCCGCATGTGGGTCGCCCTCAACGTCTTCCACGGGGAGAACGACGAGGCCGCGCCCGAGGGCAAGTCGACGCTCGTCCTGCAGACCTACAGCTCCTACCGCTGGGAGAACTACTGGCACAACGGCGGCGATTCCGACGAGCGGCGCGAAGAATACACCCGCTTCAAGCACGAGATCGCGAAAGAGCTCATCGCCACCGCGGAACGGCTGATCCCGGGCCTCTCCGAGCGCATCGAGTACCTCGACGCCGGCACGCCCCTCTCGCTCAAGCGCTACACGCGCAACACCGACGGCTCCACCGGCGGGTGGTGCTACGACGACAGGGTCTCACCGGTGTACCGGAGCCGGGGTTTCAACATATTCAGGACACCGTTTTCGAACCTGCACGCGGCGGGACACTATGCGCTGTGGCCCGGCGGAGTGATATCGGCGACACTCAGCGGCCGCATGGTGGCGAACCGGGTGCTCGGCCGCCGGCTTCTCGCGCGCATGGAGCAGCCCTGAGGCGCGAGCCCGGTTCGCGGGGCCGCGGCTGCCGGCGCCGTCGCGCTTCGGCCGCGGGCTCTCCGGCGCCGTCCCGAGTAGTCGGCGGCGCTGCTGCGCCCGCGGGCCCGCTTCGCGGCTCCCGGCGCCGTCCTGGGTCCCCGGCGCCGACACGGGTCGCCGGAGCCACGGCCGGGCGGCTGCCGGCG
>JAWLDL010000403.1:0-2909 GCA_041686675.1 Spirochaetia bacterium
CGCAGGGCCGGGCTCCCCGGGTATGAGATCGGCCGCGGTACCGCCGTGGGCATAGACAGAGGCGACGCGCCCCATGAGGTGCTCGCGGTTCGACTCGGGCACGGGCAGGCGATAGAGTTGCCCGGCGGGCAGCGCCCCCGCTATTCCGGGGAACACGGACTCATCATGGAAACGATCGCCTGAGGCCTGAATGACGGCCACGGGCTCGTGGACGTGAGGGGCAATGTCGCGGATATGCCAGTCTGCGAGGCGCAGAGCCGCCCTTCGCCACTTTCTGAGGTCCGCGCTGTCTATGACGAGCTCCGCCCGCGCCCGCTGCACCTCCTCGCGCATGCCCGCGAGCACGAGCCGCTTGAGAGCCGGCCGAAGGAGGGTGACAAGGCCCACGGGCATGAGCGTGCCGAGCGCCTTCACCAGGAGCCGCGGCAGCCAGAGCTCCGCCATCGGCTCGAAGAGGACGGTGGCAGCCGGCGGGCGTCTTCCCGTCCCGGCGCCGCCCGCCGCGGGGGCGGGTGGCGTGGCTCCATTGGGTTGGCGGGCGGGCGCCCGGCTGCCGGGCCGCCCCCCGAGCCCGCTGAGCGCCTCGAGCGCCACCGCCGCCCCGAAAGAGCTTCCCATGAGAACGTAGCCGCCTGCGGGAAGCCCGAGGGCGCGCACCGCATTACGTACATCGGCTGCACACTGTTCCATGGAAAAACCTGAATCCAGGCTGACCTCGCTGCTTCCCTTCTCCCGGGTCTCGAGATAGTAAAGCGGAATGTCCTCATCGACCGCCGCAATCACCTCCTCGAAGCCCTCGACGACGCCTCCCCAGCCCGGTATGAAGAGCACTGGCAGGGGCCGGGGCGGCCGGCGGGAGCCGGCAGCCGCGGCCGCGGGCGGGGTGCCGCCGGCTCCGGACGGGCCCGGGGTTTCGCCGGCTCCCGCCGCCATCTCGTAGCAGATGATGTGCCCACCCGCGACCGGGATCCGGTGACGGGTGGCGGTTGCGATCCTGCGGCTCATGTGGGGGGAAGCCTATCCCTCGGGACTGCGGCGGGTCAATGCACTGGACGCCCGCACGGCCCACATGAGCTCGGCCTCTTCGGTTGACAGCAAGACCGACTGTGACCACAATTGGGCAACGGTGGTCGGTAAACCCGGAGCAAGGTGAGTCTTCATGCAGCGGCGCGATCGGACAGGCAAGTTCCTTCTACTCCTCGTGACACTTTCGCGAATTCCCCTCGCGCTCGTGATTATCGGGCTGTTCACCTTTCGCGAGCCGGGTACCGTCGAGATCCTCATCGGTATAGGACTTCTCCTTCTCATCGAGCTCAGCGACCTGCTCGACGGGATGATTGCGCGCGGCCGCGGGCTCGTCTCGGAGCTCGGAGCGACGCTGGACCCATACGCCGACAGCATCGCACGCTTTCTGACCTATTTCGCACTTGCACAGGCCAACCTCGCCCTCATGCTCGTGCCGGTGTGTATGGCGATTCGTGATATCACGGTGGCCTACTCGCGAATCATCGTGGTGCGCACCGGCGCGTCCGCCTCTGCCAAGCTCAGCGGAAAGCTCAAAGCCGGAATACAGGCGGTCGGCGGCGGCGTGCTCATGCTCGGGCCACTGTACTGGCAGTTTACCGGCGAGGGCATCATGCCGGTGCTGTCCTACATCATCAGCATTCTCACCCTCGCATCCGGCGTCGAATACGTGGTATCGGCGCTCAGGGCGATGTCGAGCGACGACGAGCCAGGTTGAGCATCATACGCGCAAGCAGGCGTGGCAACGCAAGCACGGTACGGAGAATGTACCTGTCATAGGTCGTCTGCATGGTCGGTATTCCGAAAAACGCCTCCGAAAGACTGCGATCACGAAGCACCTGAGCCAGGAGCGCATCGGGAGCCGCGTGAAGAGCCTTTGTCACGAAGAGCGATCGACTGAGATGCCGCCCGAAGTCCTCGCGGCAGAGGCGCTCGTAATGCCTGCCGATCGTCTGCGGGCTCGAGTCGCCGCCGGCGCCGCCGGCGCGTGCTGCGGCCGTGGCCGCGTGCCGGCCCGAGCTGATGGCAAACGAAATGCCTTCGCCGAGGAATGCATCCACGAAGCCGGCGGCATCGCCTGCCAGCAGGACTCGGCCGCGGGCGATTTGTCGCCGGATGCCACCCCCGGGCAGCGGATGGAGTCGTGCGGCGGCGGAGAGACCAGGGTCGAACCCCTTCGCGGTGAGGAAATCGGCGAGGCGGGCGCGGGGGGCTGACATGAGACGCGCCATGTCTCCGACCCCGACCGAGAAGTGGTCGTCGTGGGGAAAAACCCACCCGTAGCCGTAGCCGGCCACCCCCAGCTGCATTTCGAGCGTCGAGCCCGGGAAGCCCTCGATCACCTCGGCGGCCGCCGGCACATCCGTGACTGCGCACAGACCCATCTCATCCGGCCTGTCCTTTCTCCGCACTCGCGTCTTGAGCCCGCCGAAGGCTCCCTCGGCAACGACTGCGAACCGCGCGCGGTAAGTGCCGCGTGAGGTCTCGACCTCTACGTGGGGGCCTGTGTCGGTGATCTCATGCACCCGCTCACCAAGCTTTGCCCTCGCGCCGGCCTCCTGTGCGCCTTGCAGGAGATAGTGATCGAAGGCTGCGCGGTCCACGACGACCGCCATAATGTCCTTCCTTTGCACGCTGCGCGTCGCCGAGCGGAAGCCAATCCTCGCCTCGTGGATCTCACGCTGGATGAGCTCGGAGGGAATCGATTCGTGGAGGTAGGACATCCCGCGACCCGATATGGCCCCGCCACAGGGCTTGTCGCGGGGAAAAAATTCCTTGTCGATGATGAGGGTGGAAAGACCGCGCCGTGCGGCCTCGGTTGCGGCTGAGCTGCCGGCGGGACCTGCGCCGACAACGACCACATCGAACAGGTTGAGGTATCCAGA
>JAWLDL010000404.1:0-2888 GCA_041686675.1 Spirochaetia bacterium
CCTCGGAAAAGGAAGGCTCCTCGCCGAAGAGATCCCGCTGGTCCTCATCACCCCGGCCGCTGGTCATCTGGACCCACTCGTCGAGGGAGATGAACTCTTCGCTCTTGCGCTCGCGCGTCTCGGAGGCGGACTTTTTGTTTCGATCCTCGTTGTTGAAGCCCGTCGCGATGACAGAGACCTTCACCTCGTCCTCCATGAGCTCATCCATGGCGCTGCCGGCAATGACGAGGGCATCGTCGTCGGCGTTGGCGGTGATGATGTTGAGGACCTCTTCATACTCGGTGAGCGAGAAATCCGATCCGCCGGTGACGTTCACGAGGATTCCCTTGGCGCCCTCGATGCGGGCGTCCTCGAGGAGAGGATTGTTGATGGCGTTGGTCGCCGCATCGACGGCCCGGTTCTCACCGTTGCCGGTACCGATGCCCATCAGGGCGTCGCCGCGGCCGTTCATGATTGTCTTCACGTCGGCGAAATCGATGTTGATCTCACCGGGCTTGGTGATGAGATCGCTGATGCCCTGCACACCCTGGCGGAGGACGTCGTCGGCAAGAAGGAAGGCCTCCTTGATGGGCGTCCGCCGCTCGACGATGTTGAGCAGATGCTGGTTGGGGATGGTTATGAGGGTGTCAACTTCTTCGCGCAGCCGCTCGATGCCCTCTTCGGCAAGTCGTGCCTTGCGCTTGCCCTCGAAGTTGAAGGGCTTGGTGACCACGCCCACCGTGAGGATGGAGAGCTCCCGCGCGAGCCGGGCGATGACCGGCGCCGCGCCGGTTCCCGTGCCGCCTCCCATTCCGGCGGTGATGAACACCATATCGGCCCCGCGGATGACGTTCTGGATCTCTTCCTGATCCTCGAGCGCCGCCTTCTCCCCTGTCTCGGGCATGCCGCCCGCGCCGAGTCCGCCGGTCAGCTTAGAGCCGAGCGGCAGCCGTGTTTCGGCGTGCGACATCTGCAGGGCCTGCAGATCCGTATTCACCGCGATGAACTCGACACTCTCGAGGCCGTAGGCGATCATGCGGTTTACGGCGTTCGATCCGCCGCCGCCCACGCCGATCACCTTGATGACCGTATGGCTCCCGAAGTTCTCGTCCAGGTTCGCGTTGTCTTCAACAATTTCGAACTTCATATCCCCTCCCAGTGTATGAAGCGGTCTCTATTTACATGCTATTCAAAGAAATTGCGGAGCCAGCTCCGCAATCCCGTGAGCATTCCTCCGGAATTCGGCTTGACGGACGCCTCGCTTCTCTCGTGGCCCATCGCCTCCTCGGCAAAGAGGGCCAGCCCCACCGCCGTCGAGTACTCGGGGCTGCGGTAGATGTCGGCGACCCCGTGGTAATTGCCGGGCATGCCCACCCGCGCTGCGGTGTGGAACACCTCCTGCGCGAGCTCGACCGCGCCCGGCATGAGTGCACCGCCGCCGGTGAGGACGACGCCGCCGAAGAGCCGCTTGAGATAGCCCTTCTTCTGTACCTTGTCCCGCACCATGGTCAGGATTTCCGCCATGCGCGGCTGGATGATATTTGCAATGTCGCTTCGCTTCGCCTGAAGCGGGGGACGCCCACCAACACCCGGGATGATGACCGGCTCGCCCTCCTCGACCATCTGCGCATAGCAGCAGCCGGCCTCGCGCTTGATGCGCTCGGCGGCTTCCATGGGCGTTTTGAGCATGATGGACAGATCGTTCGTCACCTGCGCTCCGCCCACAGGCAGTACGCTCGTGTAGTACGGCGCGCCGTCGATATGCACGAGCATGTCGGTGGTCCCGCCACCGAGGTCGATGAGAAGCACGCCGAGCTCCTGCTCCTCGCGGGTCAGCACGGCCCGACTCGAGGCAAGTGACTCGAGCACGATGGACTCCACCTTGAAGCCGGCGCGATTCACGCACTTCACGAGGTTCTGCGCCGAGGTGACGGAGCCGGTGATGATGTGAACCTCCGCCTCGAGCCGCACGCCGATCATGTCGAGCGGATTCTTGATGCCGCCCTGCTCGTCGACGATGTACTCCTGGGGGATGACGTGGATGACCTCACGGTCCATGGGGATGACCACGGCCTTCGCCGCATCGATGACCCGGTCCACGT
Source organism: Spirochaetia bacterium (assembly GCA_041686675.1). Taxonomy (GTDB): domain Bacteria; phylum Spirochaetota; class Spirochaetia; order DSM-27196; family PWMO01; genus JAAAOH01. The sequence continues at coordinate 2,082 of JAWLDL010000404.1, forward strand.
CCGTGCGCGTGATTTCCCGCCCGCGACCGGTGACCGCCACCACGCCGCGGGAGTTCAGCCCCTCGATGTGACCGCCGGCAATGCCGGTGACGACATTCTGCACCTCGCGGCCGGCCATCTGCTCGGCCGCCTCGACAGCTGCGTCAACCGACTTGAGGGTGGCCTCGATGTTGACCACCACGCCACGGCGCAGGCCGGTCGACGGCGCGGTGCCGACACCGATGATCTGGAGCTGGTCGTTCTCATCGTACTCGCCGATGACGGCCGACACCTTGGTGGTGCCGATGTCGAGGCCGACGAGAACGTCACTGGGTTGCACGCTCACCCCTCCTTCGTGCGATACACGATCTGTCCCGTGCGGAAATCAAGCTCTTCTATCTCCGCCAGACGTCCGTCACGGTCCAGCGCGTCGAGGACCATTATAATATACTTGCAGAGGGACCCGTCCACCTCGCTGCCGATACGTACCGGCGTGCCGTAGCTCACCGGATAGAGGAGCACGTCGAAGCTGTGATCGCCGGTGCGCACGATGCGGTACTCCGAGATCTGGTCGAACAGGACCGGATGGTCCATCTTCAGCCGCCTGACATCGGCAAGGAACTCATGGAGCATCGGCGGGAGCTGTACCCCCGGCGAAAACCCTTCGAACCGGATCCCGGAAACAAGCGGCAAATCCAAATCCGCGAAATTGCCGCTGATCTCGAAGACCACGCCCTCCTCGTCGACTGCTACCGGAACGCTTCCGGCTTCATTCGCCGCGAGGGTAACGAGAAGCGGTTTGCGCCCCGCGATGCTTATCTGGAGGCG
>JAWLDL010000405.1:0-2870 GCA_041686675.1 Spirochaetia bacterium
GAACAGCACCGCAGCACCCATACCGAGGGCGTTGACCACCTGCCCGGACACCGCCAGGGCGGGACAGAGCCCGAGGGCCATCACGAATACGGGGTTCTCCCTGAATATGCCTTTGTTGAACTCGTCGAGCATCTCTACAGCCTCTCTTTGACGAACCGCGAGCCTGCCTGCAGGGCCTCTGCGATGCCCATGAAGGTTACCGTCGAGCCGGACACCGCCTCGGCTTCCTCCGGGGGCAGATCGCTCCTGGTAGCGGGGATCGGCTCCTCATCACCTTTGCCGATGAACTTTCTCTCCATGTAACCGGAACGCTCGGCTTCCTTGCCGAGACCGGGCGTCTCGGCGTTCTGCATGAGCACCGCCGAAAAGATCTCGCCGTCGGCGGCGATACCGGTGAGGATCTGCATCTCACCTCCGTATCCGGTGCCGAGGAGCTCCACCACGTAGCGGGAGGCCGGCGGTCTCGGTGTGCCCACGGGGTAGTAGGCGCGCACGATCTCGCTCTCCTCCCCATCGACGGGGATGCGGTCACCGACCTCCGCATTGCCGACGATCTGCTGCAGCGCCGCGTCGAGCGCCTCCTGCCGATTCTGCGCGATGACCGGCGCGGTTACCGCGTTCACGAGCGCGAGAACCAGAGCGGCAACAATACAGATGATTGCCAGTCGGCCACCGATTTCGACGAGTTTCTGCATCACGCTTCCTCTTCCGCGCCGGCTTTGCCGAAGATGCTCGGCTGGGTATACCGGTTGATCATGGGTGCGGTGATGTTCATGAGGATGATCGCAAGGGAGACACCCTCGGGAAAGGAGCCGTAAACGCGGATGAGGAAGGTGAGGAAGCCCGCGCCCGCGCCGTAGATGATCATCCCCTTCGACGTCGTCGGAGAGCTCACCATGTCCGTCGCCATGTAGAACACTCCCAGAATGAGTCCGCCGGCAAAGGCATGAAAGAGCACGTCGCCGGTGAACAGTCCGGTGCCCAGCGGCAGCCCTCCGAAAAGCCAGGTCAGCACGGCGAAGGTGCCGAAATAGGCGGCGGGGATCTCCCAGGTGATGATGCGCTTCTGAAAGAGGTAGATGGTACCGAGCAGCAGAAGAAGGGCGGAGACCTCGCCGATGGAGCCGGGAACGTTCCCGATGAAGGGGTCGACGTAGCCGCCCGGCATGTTGATCCCCAGCGGGCCGAGAATCGTGTCGTTGAGCCAGCCCGTGATGCCGGTGTCGAGGTCGCTTCGCGGGAAGCCGATGCGGTCGAGGTAGCGATTGGGGTTGCCGACCGCGCCGCCGGACTCGATGATACCCGACTTCACCGCGCCGAGGATGGTGGCCCCGCTCTGTGCGTCGGTGGCGGGCAGTGTCGCCGGCATTTTCCAGGACGTCATGTGACCCGTCCAGGAAAAGAAGACGAACACACGGCCGGCAAGCGCGGGGTTCATCCAGTTGTTGCCGAGCCCGCCGAAGGTCCACTTGACCACGGCGATGGCAAATACGGAACCGATGATCGGGATATAAGCCGGTATCACGGGAGGCATGTTGAGACCTACCAGAAAACCCGTGAGGACGGCGCTTCCGTCGTGAAGGGTGTTCCCCCGGCCCATCCATGTCGCGATGATGTACTCGGTCCCGGCCGCCGCCACGGTGGAGGCAAGCATCACCCAGAGGGCCGAAAGTCCGAACACGTAGACTCCCCATGCAGCCGCGGGCAGGAGACAGGCGCTGACCGACCACATGATGCGCGCCGTCGAGGCCTCATCGTGAAACTGCGGCGAGCTCGTGATGACGAGCTGCTCGCGCAGCGCATCCTTGTCGATCTGCTGATCAGGTGGCGCCTGCGTACTCATCGATCAACCTTTCTTTCGGGCAATGCGCTTGCCGATGCGCATGCCCTGTACCAGCGGGATATGCGCCGGGCAGACGTAGCTGCAGGCCCCGCACTCGATGCAGTCCATGAGGCCGAGCGCATGCGCCGGTTTGTACTCTTCGTGATCTATGTACTTGAACAGCGCGGTCGGCTGCAGACCCATCGGACAGGCCGAGATACAGCGACCACAGTTGATGCAGGGCGTCCGCGGCGCATCGTTGACCTCTCGGGCGGTGAGTGCGAGGATCCCCGAGGTTCCCTTGATGAGGGGCATGTCGAGGTCGTACACCGCGAAGCCGGTCATGGGTCCGCCGGCAACCACTTTCCGGGGGATCTCGGCGAAGCCTCCGCACTCCTCGATGAGCTCACCAAAGGTCGTCCCGATGCGCGCCTTGAGGTTGCCGGGCTCGCGCACCGCTCCGCCGGTCACACTCACCACACGTTCCATGAGCGGCTTGTCGAAGACGACCGCCTCGTAGACCGCGTTCAGGGTGCCCGCGTTGGATACCATGCAGCCGACATCGATCGGCAGGCCGCCGGAGGGGACCTCGCGATCGGTGATCGCCTTGATCAGCTGTTTCTCGCCGCCCTGCGGGTACTTGGTTTCCAGGCTCACCACCCGGTAGCCGAGGCCCCGCTCCTTCACGCGCGACCGCATTCTCTCGATGACCTCCGGCTTGTTCTCCTCGATGCCGATCGCAACATGCTCGACGTCGAGAATGCGCGCTGCGATTTCGAGGCCCTCGATGACCTGGTCGGTCATCTCAAGCATCAGTCGGTGGTCTGCCGTGAGATAGGGCTCGCACTCCACGCCGTTGAGGATCATCCAGTCGCAGGTCTTGCCCTGAGGAAGGGTGTATTTGACGTGGGTCGGGAACGTGGCGCCGCCCATACCAACGACGCCGTTGTTTCGGATCGATGTCAACAGGGACTTCACATCGCGGTCGCGCCATTCGGCGGCCGCCTGCTGCTTGCCGAGGCGGTCGAACTCACCCTGCAGATCTATG
>JAWLDL010000406.1:0-2855 GCA_041686675.1 Spirochaetia bacterium
CCGGGCGGGGGCTCGCCGAGGTCAACCGCGTGCTCAAACCCGACGGACGGATCATCTTCATCGAGCACGTTCTGCCGGAGGGAAAGCCGGTCCTTCGAAGCTCGTTTCGGGCCATTACCCCCATGTGGAAGCACATCTCCGGGAACTGTCACCTCGATCGTGACACCCTCTCGTCGATTCGTGCCGCCGGATTCGAGGTCGATTCCCTCGAACGATTTGCCAACGGCATCATGATAGCCGGCACCGGCCGCAAGGCTGACCGACCTGCGTAGCAGCCCGCCCTGCTGCGGGCATGGCGGCCACGCCGTACTCCCTTTAGTAACGCGTTGACGTCTCCGGGATCACTGATAGAATGGGGGCATGTCGAGACACGCGGGAGAGAAGGGTACATGCAGCTTCGCGATAATCTTGTAACCGATACGGGCTGGGAAATCAGGGAAGAGAGCTTCAACGAGGAGCTCCTCATCAACAACGGCAGCAACTTCATGACCGGCAACGGCTATCTCGGTTACCGTGGCACTCTCTCGGAGTGGCGCGCCGATGAGTATGTGGGCTGCTTCGTCACCGATACCTACGACAACGCCGACGGAAAGTGGGAGGAGCTTGCCAGCGCTCCGAACGGGCTCTACGTGTCCGTGGCCTTCGACGGCCGTGAAGTCTCGGCGCTCGGCGGAGAGACGAGTGATTATTCCCGCGAGCTGAGTTTCCGCTACGGTCGCCACACACGGCGAATGTCGTGGTCGATGGGCCCACGCGCCGCCGGCGCCGCAGCCCCTGCCGCACCCGCGACCCCGGAGCTCACCCTCGAAGACGAGCGTTTCGCGAGTTACGGGAACATTCATCTCATCGCGGCCCGCCATCGCCTGCGCGCCCATGCCCCCGGCCGGGTAACCATCCATGTCGGTATCGACGGGGAGGTGTGGAGCCTCCACGGTGAGCATTTCAGCTCCTGCGAGCCCTCCGCAGCCGGCGACGACCTCTATATGAAGACGATTACCGGGGAGCGGCGAACCGAGATGGTGGTCTCGAATCGTGTGGTATTCACCGAGGGCCCCGAGGCGGCCGCGCGCGAGGTAGTAACCGAAGATCGGGGCATTTATCGCCGGCTCGATTTCGATGTGGAAGCCGACACTGATATCGCCTTCGAGCTCTACTGCGTCATCTACACCTCGAACGATCTCCCGGATCCCGCCGGTGCGTGCGCGCGCGACCTCGATCAATGCAGCGAGAAGCGCTACCCGCGCCTGTGGACGGAGCACACCCGCGTGTGGGACGGCATCTGGGACCGCTCCCGTGTGGACATCGACGGCGACGAGCTTGCGCAGGTGCTGCTTCGATACAACATCTATCACAACGTCATCGCAACACCGGCGCACACCGACCACCTGCCGATCGGTGCGCGCGGGCTTTCCTGCCAGGCCTATCAGGGCGCCGCGTTCTGGGACCAGGAAATCTTCAACCTGCCGATGTTCGTCTACACACGCCCGGATGTGGCGCGACGAATCCTGGTCTATCGCTACAAGACCCTCGACGGTGCCCGCCGGAAGGCCAGGCGCCTCGGCTACTACGGCGCCTTTTTTGCCTGGGTAAGCGGTGATACCGGAGACGAGATCTGCCCCTCGTACTTCTTCAAGGATGTGCTCACCGGGCGCGACATCCGAAACCACTTCAACGACTGGCAGATTCACATATCACCTGATATTGCCTATGCGGTGTGGAACTACTACCTGGTCACCGGCGACTGGGCCTTCATGCAGGACTACGGCGCGGAGCTGCTCTTCGAGATTGCGCAGTTTCTCGTCTCGCGGGTGCACTTCAAACGCGACAAACACCGCTACGAGTTCATCCGCCTGCTCGGTCCCGATGAGTACCATGAGAACGTGGACAACAACACCTTTACGGCGGTGCAGGCCCGCTACGCCCTGCGTGCCGCGGTCAATGTCTACGTTGCCCTCGGCGATCGGCAGCCGGAGCTCAGAGAGGCCATGATGGCACGCCTCGGGATAGAGCAATCACATGTCGACGAGTGGCGGCGGATGGTCGAGCTCATCCACGTGAAGGAGCCTGACCTCGCCACGGGAGTGATCGAGCAGTTCGACGGATTCTTCGATCACGAGGACATCACCCCTGATGCGCTTGCCGAGCGACTCATCGATCCGGGTGAGTACTGGGGCTGGCCCAACGGCATTGCCGTACCGACGCAGGTATCGAAGCAGGCGGATGTATGCCAGATCTTCACCCTCCATCGCAGCCAGTACAGCACGGAGGTGATGAAGGCCAACTACGACTACTACGAGCCCCGCACGCAGCACGGATCCTCTCTGAGCCCCTCGGTCTACGGCATGGTGGCGAGCTGGATCGGGTACACCGACACGGCGCGCGAGTATCTGGTGAAGTCGTCGGCGGTGGACCTGTTCAACACGAACAAATCGGTGAGTGGCGGGACCTTCATCGGCGGCATTCACACGGCGGCCTGCGGGGCTGCGTGGCAGATGGTCGTGTTCGGGTTCTGCGGACTCGAGCTCGAGGGAGAGACGCTGCGGTTTCGCCCGAGCCTGCCCGACTCATGGGCCTCGGTTTCCTTCTTCCTGGAAATCCGCGGGGCGCTTCTCGACGTGGAGGTCGCCTCATCCACAGTCACCGTGACGTCGAGGGCGACGAGCCGGTCCGGGGTCGGCGTGGTGGTCGGCCGGACGCCCGCGGAGGAAGGTGGCGCTCTCGAGCCGGCAGAGTCGGTGACGCTGTCTTTCTGACGCCTATTCCTCGCGGGCCCCGGCGGCGAACTCGAGCTCGAGTCCCACCTCATCGGAGACGCTTGCCACGATGGAGTTGCCCCCCACGTAGGGAATGGTGAT
>JAWLDL010000407.1:0-2841 GCA_041686675.1 Spirochaetia bacterium
GTGCCTGATGTGAGCCCTTGCACCGAAATGCCGTACATGAGTATTCTGATCGACATGGTTCCATACGGAGCGTAGATGAGCTCGAAGGACGAGAGAGAGAAACGCAAACACGCCCGTGTATCGCACTCCGGAACCGTTGAGTTCATCACCGATGAAAGACGGTTTCAGGGCAGATCCGTAAACGTGAGCCGCTCAGGTATGCAGGTGGAGGTGCGCCTGCCGGATTCCTTCGAGTCGGTGCGCCGCGTGACCTTCACACTGCCGACGAGCGACACGGCGATTTCCGTGCCCTTCCGTTTCGTCCGGACCGATTCCGGCCGGCGTGCGGATGTCGTCGGCCTCGAGTTCGACTTCGAAGACGAGACGCAGCGCCTGCTCATCGAGCAGTTCATCCGCGACATGAAGCAGCGTGCCGACGACGAGGCGGCTGCGGAAATGCGACGCGTGCCCCGCACCGAGTGCACACTCACCGACGTTACCTGCACGCGCGCCGACATCACCATTGTGTCGATCGACAATGTCTCCACCGAGGGGCTTCTCCTTACCTTCGACGGTCCGCTCGCGCCGGGGGACGACCTCGAGCTTCGTGCCGTCCTGCCCGATGACGGGCGCGCGCTGAAGCTCAGCGGGCGCGTGGTCTACGTGATCGGCGGGGGTATGGCCGACAGCTCCGTTGCGGGAGTTCGCCTTCATCGCGGCTCGGAGGTATTCGAGGCGCGACTTCGCAACTTCATAAGCGAGCGCAGGTCGACTGACGCGCTGCGGGACGTGTATGCGGGTTTCGCGGATACGCAGAACGGGGCAAGCGAGTACCGGATCGAGAGTTTACAGGAAATCCGCGACCTGCTGACCGAGGCCGCACGACGCAACATCACGATCAATACGCTTTCGGAGCGATCCCTGAAACTGCTCGAATACAAGGTCGCGACGCCGGATGCCCCGGACGCGTCGGACCCCTCGGCCGCTGCGGCACCTCCGGACGGCTCGCACGATCGGTTCGTGTTACGTCCCGCCGGCGAAACCGACAGCCGCGCGGAACGCGATGTGGCCGCAGCCGGGGCCGACCCGGTCTACGTGGCCTTTGCTCTCGACGGGGGAAGCTACGTTTTCAGGACGACGGGCGTAGAGACGGAGGGCGGTCACCTGTCTCTTCGTCTGCCGCAGGTCATGTACCGCTCGGAGAAGCGCTCATCGGAGCGGCAGGATTTCGCCGGAGACCGACGCGCGCGTCTGTGGCCGCGCCGCGGCCCGGGCGGCTCGGGCGGTTCCGCCACGGGTCCCGGCGGCGCCGGCGCCGGCTCCGGCTTAGAGGGCCGCCTCCTCGACGTCAGCCGGCACGGGTTTCTCTGCGAGGTCGTCCTCGACGAGCAATCGGCCGCGGTCTACGTTCCCGGTCTCACCGTCTCATATGACATCGACCCCCGTCTCGGACTCAGTGACCACGGCCAGATCCGCCACGCGACGGTGGTTCCCGCGGCCGAAGGGGGAACACGGGTGCAACTCGGTATCGAGGCGGGTGTCGCACGCGCGAGCTATGCCTACCGCCGCATCGATCCGGCGGAGTGGAATGTCGATCCCCGGCCGGTGGAATCGTCGCCGGTTTCCTTTGATTCGGTATCGGTGCGCTATCGAAACGACATGGATCACGAGATAGCGGCCTTGCTCAATGCGACGCGCTTTCACGTCGAGGCGCCCGTCGTCATCATCCCCCCAGCGTTCGGCAAGAAGAAGGAGACACTCGCACCCTTCGTTGCAACGCTACTGACGAACTTCGCACGCGAGGGGCGGGATGTGGTCACGCTGCGCTACGACGGGATCAACAGGCCCGGCGAGAGCTTCAACGAGGTCGAGAGCCCGCCGCGGGGCTACGAGATGCTCCGCTACCGCCTCAGTCAGGGGCTTTCGGATCTTCGCACCACCCTTGATTACGTGGAGCACAACCCCTATTTCACCGCGACGAAGGTGGTGCTCTTCACCGCGAGTATGTCCTCGATCGACGCGAGAAAGCTTCTCGCCTCCACCGAGAAGGACAGGGTCGACCTCTGGGTGAGCCTCATGGGCGTGCCCGCCGCCCAGACGACCATCGGCAATATCCTTGCCGGGACTGATATCATCGGGAACTATCGGCTGGGGATCCCCAACGGGGTCCGCGGGATGCTCGGCCATCTCATCGACATGGATACCCTTGCGCAGGATCTCATCGAGGAGCGCTACGCCTACCTCACCGACGCCCGCGTGGACATGTCCGCGGTGTCTACGCCGGTTCTGTGGATCGTCGGGCGCCACGATCACTGGGTCGATCGTGACGAAGTGGCGGACCTCATGGCCGTGGACGGGGGCGGCCCCCGCGAGCTGGTGGAGATACCTACGGGTCACAACCTCAGAAACAGTGAGGACGCGATTCGGGCATTCAAGCTCATCGGCGAGTACATCTATCGCGGGCTTTACGGCAGCGACCTCACCGCCGTTGATCCGCCCAAAGAGGCGGTGCTCGGGATGCTCGCAGCCGAGCGAGAGCGCATGAGCACCGCCCGGCCGCCGGCCATCGAGGAGTACTGGCGCGAGTACCTCCTCGGCGCCGCGGCGGGAAGCGAGGGCTATGATTTCTATCGTAACCTCGCGGATTTCCGTGAGTTCCTCGCCTTAGAGGCGGAGTTGATCGGCGTACGCGACGGTGATCGGGTGGCCGACCTCGGCTGCGGGACCGGCCTGCTGACCGAGGCGCTGCTCGAGCACATTGCAGCGGCCACCGGGGGTGCAGGTGCCGCAGGGGGCGCCGGCGCCGGCGCGCCCCCCCGCCTTTCGATCACGGCGGGGGATCGGGTTGCGGATGCGCTCGAC
>JAWLDL010000408.1:0-2838 GCA_041686675.1 Spirochaetia bacterium
AAGTCCGAGCCGCCCTTTCCGCCGCCGAGGGGCAGACCGGTCAGCGCATTCTTGAAGGTCTGCTCGAAGGCGAGAAACTTCAACCCGCCGAGGGTCACGCTGGGGTGGAAGCGGATACCGCCCTTGTAGGGGCCGAGGGCATTGTTGAACTGCACGCGGTAGCCGCGGTTCACCTGCACGTCCCCGTTGTCGTCCTCCCACTCGACCCGAAACGTGACGACCCGGTCGGGCTCGGTCAGCCGCTCGAGGATCTTCGCGCTGAGATACGCGGGATTCCCGTTTACTTCGTCGATGACTGACTCACAGACCTCCTGGACGGCCTGCACGAACTCCGGCTGGGCGGGATTCCGTCGCTCCACGCCCGAAACAAAGCTCTTTAGCTGATACATAGTTCACCTCTGTGTTGCAATAATTGAACTTGCGTATACATGATGCAACAAATTCATTGTCAGGTAGCAACAGGGATTTGTCAAGTTGTATCCCCATGGTAGCATGGCATCATGGATAACGCCACATCCGGTCACGTTGATCTCTCGTTCCGCGAAGGCGTCGGACCTCTGCTTTATGTTGTCCTCGTCTCGACGTTCTTCTTCATGGCGCGATCGGCGATGTCACCCCTGCTTCTCGATGTCGAGGAGGCATTCGGCGTCGGCCACGCGCAGTCTTCCGGCCTCATGGTTCTGTTTACCGTGGGATACGCCCTTGCGATGTTCGCCTCGGGCTTCGCCTCGGCGCGGCTGACCCACAGGCGCCTCATCCCATTCGCAGGGGCCGTGGCGGCGGTGGGCACCAGCGTGCTCTCGGTTGCATCCTCCATGCTCATGATGCGCGTGGGATTATTCATCTTCGGGGCGGGCTTCGGCCTCTTCGCGCCGACCGGCATAAACATGATTACCACGGTTATCCGGCGCGAGGACTGGCAGCGCGCGCTCGCCATTCACGAGCTCAGCCCGCACGCGGGGATGATCCTTGCGCCATTGCTGGTGGCGGCTCTCCGGCCGGTATTGCCGTGGCGGTGGGTATTTGCCTTTCTCACCGCTGTCTTTATCATCTCCGCGATTGTGTTCCTCACGCGCGTGCACGCCGGTGAGGCCTACGGCCGCGCTCCCTCCCCGGCGGCGATCGCCCATCTCATGGCAAAGCCCGCCTTCTGGCTCCTCATCGTGTTCTTCGCCCTCGCGCTTTCAGGTACAGACGGCGTGTATCTGCTCGTGCCGGCATTTCTCATAACCGAAGCAGGGATCGATCCGCGAACGGCCAACGCCGTGTTCGGCGTCTCGCGCTTCATGCCCATCTTCTCGCTGTCGGTTGCTGCGCTACTGGCCGACCGCTTCGGCCCGCGCTACACCATCACCGTTGCCCTGGTGGGCTCGGGGCTCGCGGTGCTGCTGCTCGGGCTCACCGGCGGATGGCTTCGCATCCTCATGGTGTTCGTGCAGCCCGCGGTGGGCGCGATCTTCTTTCCGGCGGGATTTGCCGCCCTCTCCTCGCTACTGCCGGCCGAGTCACGGAACGTCGGCATCTCGATGGTGCTCCCGATTTCGGTCGTGCTTGGCGTCGGGGTGCTTCCCGCTTTCGTCGGCTACATGGGCGAGGTGGCCACCTTTGCACAGGGTTTCGCCATTCTGGGCGCGGCGACCGCCGTCCTCGGCGCTACGGCGCTGCTGGTGCGGTTTTACGGGGATTGAGCATGGGTGGATCGAGCATGATTGACATCAAGCGTCTGATGGACGATATCGAGACCATGGCCGCGATCGGGGCGCGCCCGGACGGCGGGCTGTGTCGCGAGGCGCTCTCGCCGGCGGACCTCGAGGGGCGCGCATACCTGCGGCGGCGGATGGAGGCTGCGGGGCTTTCGGTTCGTGTCGACGCGGCCGGCAACATCATCGGCCGGCGCGAAGCGGATGCCGCGGGGCAAGGCGAGCCGGGGGCCGCTCCAACTGAAGCCGCGACCGTCGTCCTCGGCTCTCACATCGACACCATCGAGCGGGGAGGGAAGTACGACGGGACGGTGGGAGTGCTCGGGGCCCTCGAGTGTGTGAGGACGCTTGCCGACGAGGGGGTGCGCTTGCGGCGGCCGGTCGAGGTCATCGCGTTCACCGACGAGGAGGAGCGCTTCCTCGGCTTTCTCGGCAGCTACGCGTTCACCGGAAGCGTCGACACGGCGGACCTGGCCGGCGTCCGTGACCGTAACGGCATCGATCTGGTTGACGCCATGCGGGAGGTCGGCCTCGAGCCCGACCGGATCGCCGAGGCGAGACGCGATCCGGCGGAGATCCACGCCTTCCTCGAGCTTCATATCGAGCAGGGGCCCGTGCTCGAGCGGGACGGTGCCTCGATCGGGGTCGTGGAGCGGGTCAAGGGCGACTATCGCTGGGAGATCAGTGTCGAGGGCCGCACCGATCATGCCGGCGCGCCGCTCGACGGCCGTCGTGATGCGTTCATGGCGATGCACGAAGTCGTTGCGGCGATGATCGAGTACCGGGATAGGCTGGGCGACCCCGATACCACATTAACCGTCGGCCGCATGGATCTCCGGCCCAACGTCGAAACCGCGCAGCCGGGGTGGGTGCAGTTTTCCCTCGATATACGATCACCGGGTCGGGAGGTGCTCATCGACGCCGACCGAGCGCTCCGGCGCATTCTGGAAGAGGTCGCGGAGCGGACGGGACAGAAACTCAGCCGGCGGGAAATCCTTATCGAGGATCCGGTCCCCTTCGACAGCCGGCTTCTCGACGCCATCCGTGCGGCGGCGGATGATCTCGGTTATACTCGCCGGGACATGCAGAGCGGCGCCGGCCACGACGCACAGATCCTCGGGCGGCACGTGCCGTCTGC
>JAWLDL010000409.1:0-2836 GCA_041686675.1 Spirochaetia bacterium
GCAGTCGGTGAGGTAGCTCGCCACGCGTTCGGCGGTCCTGAACTCATTGAATCCGAGCTCCGGATCCGCGTGAAAGCGGCGTCGCAGCTCGATTAGCTCGTCGTATTCCTGCCCGATTTCTCTCGTTATCTCTTCTGCGTGTTCCACGTCTTCCATGTCTGCTCCATCGTCACCTGTTGCAGTATATGAACTCACGTTCGCAGGATGTTACATCTTTCAGCGTCTCACGGGCCTTCGAGAGTTGTCAAGGAAAAAACCGATCCGGGAAGTCTGCCGGCACCGCACCGTTTTGCTGACCATGCCTCCGTCTGCTATGATGCGATTATGGCTGACAAGACGCGCGACAGACGGATTCGCCGGGCGGTTGCGGCAGGGTTCGGCCTTGCCGGGGCAGTGATCATGACCGTCGACTCACTCGACCATATCGCCCGCGGCTTCATCGGCCTGAGCCTCATGCTGATTGTGGGGGTTGCAGCCGCTGCAGCGGGCGTGGGCCTGGTGGTGGGGATCGTCGTCGAGCGAGCCCTCGAGCGGAAGCGGCCGCGTTAGGGCAGCGGGAACTCGAAGCGCACCCGCAGGCCCGGCTCGTTGTCCTCGAATCGGACCGTCCCGCCAAGCTGTTCGGCGAGCCCGGTGACGAGCTGCAAACCGAGGGACCGGTGATATCCGGGGTCCTCGGCAGGCATGCCGGCGCCGTTGTCTGCAACTTCAAGCTTGACCCGCCCGTTGGTGTAGTCGAGGGATATTGTTACCTCGCCTCCGTCGTCGCCGTACGCGTACTTCAGCGCGTTGGAGAGTAGCTCGTTGACCACCATTCCGAGGGGGATGGCGTGGTCGAGATCGATGCCCACCTCGTCGACCGAGGTCGAGACCGTGGCGCCGCCCTGCGAGACGTCCATCGAGCGGGCAACCGTCGCCACGAGGTCATCCATGTACGAGCGGAGATCGATGCGTGCGAGCGACGGAGATTCGTAGAGATGCTCGTGGACGAGAGCCATGGATTGGATTCGGGTGCGGGCGTCCTGGAAGTACTCCAGCGATTTCTCATCATCTATAAGGCTGCTCTGGATGCTGAGCATGGAGGAGACGACCTGCAGGTTGTTCTTCACCCGGTGGTGGATCTCCCGCAGCAGCGTTTCTTTCTCCCGCAACGACTCGGCGGTGGCGCGGGCGGTTACTCCGCGGCGGCGTGCGACCTCGTAGCTCAGTAAGGCGATGGAGAACAGAAGCAGGAAGGCCGAGATAGCCAGGAGGATCTCGACCTGATACTTCTCCCACAGGCCCTCGGGGCGGTTGTACACGATGCTCTCCGGCGGCAGATCATCTTCCTCGATGCCGAAGGGGCCGAGAGCTTCCAGGTCGAACACCGGCAGGTTCGGGCTCTCCTCGACAACCGCAATCTCATCGGGATCCTCACCGTCGAGGATGCGTCGCGCGAGCCGGGCGGCGTATAACCCTTGTTGCCACCCGCTTGTCATATAGCCGCCGGCAATGCCCGTTCCCATGTAGAAGTCCCATAGCGAGAACACCGGCACATCCAGTGTCCGCGAAACATGCATGCCGCTTCGGTGGAAGTCGAGGGGTGTACCCGCCTCGTTCCGAACGAGGCCCACGAGCAGGGCGATGGTATCGCGGCCGAACTCCGTCTCGATGCGCTCGAGCGATTCGATGGTCACCGGGTGGTGCACCGTGGCCGCGAGCTTGTAACCGGCGAGGGCGCCAAGCACGAGGCTGACGTTCCGGTCGCTTGTTGCCGTGCGATCGGAGAGAATCAACAGTCGTTTGCGGTTGGGAAACAGCCGCCGGATCTCCTCGATGGTACGCTCAACGCTCAGCTCCTCGGCGACGCCGGTCGTCTTCTCCATCCCGGCGACGAGCTCGGGGCTGTAGTCGTTTATTCCCGCGAAGACAAGCGGCACCGACGGCCACAATCGCTCGCGCGCGTATTTAACGAAATCGAGCGCGTAGTTGTCGGTTGCGATTATGACGTCGAATGACCACGTCCGGTATTTGCGCTCCAGAAACGAAGCGAGGTCCTCCATGTAGGCGGAGTTTCCGTGGTACTTGGCATCGAGCACTTCGCTGTGCACCGTTGTCGTGCTCTCGGGGTCGTGCTCGAGCACCTCGCGGATCGCCGCGTCGAGATCGAGGGTCCACTTGAAGTCGAGACCGTAGGAGTGAAGCACGAGAACCCGGTTCTCGCTTTGCGCATATGTGTCGCTTGCGGCCAGGAGCGTAAAAGCGGCCGCAAGCCCTATGATCATCAGCTTCACAGGTCTGTTCCACATAGTCGGTTCCGGGATTCTACGGCGGCCGAGCGATCGCGTAAACCCCGAGTAGGTCGGCCCGTTCGAGCGCGGCCTCCGTGTAGGCTGCGCCGTTCACCTCGCCTCTCTTTTATGACCGCTTTCCTTGCCATTGCTGCTGCGAGTATCATGGTGACACCGCCATGCCGATTCACGGCGTGGGGTGATGGGATACGCGCGGCCGAGCGGCGCGCGCGAGTGAGAGAAAGGGGGCCGGGTATCATGGCGGAGATTTCATTTGTTGCTTTCGCAGTGGACGCCGACGCCGATCCCGGCCGCGGGTCCGGCGGACCGGCGCCGGCAGCGCACACGATGCGCCGGCGGCCATCATCACCTGCGCTCATCCTCGAGGCGCTGCTTCTCTTCGGTGTCGTGCCTCTTCTGTTTCTCTTCGATCTACCGCGAGGGATCATGCCTGCCGTGATGCTCCTCGCCCTGGCCTACGTGATCGTGCAGGGCGCGCGCTACAAGCTGATTCCGAAACGTTCCTTCGGGCTGAACGGATTCAGGCAGTTCGGGCCCATGCTGCT
>JAWLDL010000410.1:0-2825 GCA_041686675.1 Spirochaetia bacterium
CGGCCATTCCGCGCCCAAAGGAGAACATTCGCGTGAACATACTCGTAACCGGTGCCGCCGGCTTCATTGGATTCCACCTTGCAAAGCGCCTCGCAGAGAGAGGCGATACGGTAGTCGGCCTCGACAACCTCAACGAATACTATGACGTCGGACTCAAGCACGGTCGCCTCCGCGAGCTCGGCCTCGAGGTGCCGCGGGCCGGCAGCCCGGCCGGCGTCGGCATCGCCGCCACCGCCGGCGGCGCCGGCAGCGCGCCCGCCGCAGCGGGCGGCGGTGCCCCCGCCCCCGTTTCGAGCAGCCGCTACGAAAACCTCACCTTTTACCGCATGGACCTCGCCGATGCATCCGCGCTGCGCGAGCTCTTCGAATCGCAGCGCTTCGACTGCGTCTGTCACCTCGCCGCCCAAGCCGGCGTTCGCTACAGCATCGACGCGCCCTTCGAGTACGTGGACGCAAACATGAAGGGATTCCTCTCGGTGCTCGAGGCCGCTCGTGCGGTGCCGCCGGACCACCTCGTCTACGCCTCGACCTCGTCGGTCTACGGGCTAAACGAAAGCCTCCCGTTTTCGCCGCACGCCGGTGCGGACCATCCCGTTTCGCTCTACGCGGCGAGCAAAAAGGCGAACGAGGCCATGGCTCACTCCTACAGCCACGTCTTCGGTCTTGCGACCACGGGCCTGCGCTTTTTCACCGTTTACGGCCCCTGGGGTCGTCCGGACATGGCGCCGATCAAGTTCGCGCGCGCGATCTCGCGGGGCGAGACCATCGACGTGTACAACGACGGAAACATGCGCCGCGACTTCACCTATGTAGACGACATTGTCGACGGGATCGTCGCGGTGCTCGGCTCGCCGCCTGAGCCAAGCCCCGAGTGGGACGCCGAGCGCGCGGACCCGGCGACCTCGGCCACCCCGTATCGGGTGCTCAATATCGGGCGGGGCGAGCCGGTTGAGCTCATGGACTTCATCGCCGCTCTCGAGCACGAGCTGGGCAGGGAGGCCACGAAAAACTTCATGGAGATGCAGCCCGGAGACATGGTGGCCACCTGGGCCGACACGAGCGACCTCGAAGCCTTCGGCTACCGGCCCCGCGTTTCGGTCGCCGAGGGCGTGCGCCGGTTCGTTGAGTGGTTCAAGGGAACCGATCTCGTTTAGGCCGAACTACGGGGCTCCCTCACATCACCCTACTCACAAATACCCGTACCGCCGAGCCATCTTCCCGTTGACGAGGCGAAAGAGGGTGCGGTAGCGGGCGGGGAGCTTGTCGTGCCACGAGCGGTCGGGCTCGAGGCGGATGGTCTCGGCGCTCCGCATGCGGTTTCCGGCAACCTGGTGGACTCTCGGGAACGGGTCTTGGGCCTCGAGAGCATCGATCTCGCGGGAGAGGTCGGTGTCGAGAAACTCACCGACGCGCTCGAGCTCGGCGCGGGGCGCGGCGGTGAAGTCTTCGTAGCGAAGGCGCAGGTAGCGGTCGGGGTAGGCCTCGCCGAAGCGCTCGGCCGCGCGGTTGGCAAGGCGCCAGCTGAGCGCACTTCTCACTCCGGGGAGGCGCACGTGCGCGTCTGCGCCTTGCTCGAGGAGCCGATTGGAGCCTTTGTCGATATAGGACCACATGCTGCTTCGCCCGTCGCGCACGAGGTGGATCATCTGCACGCGAAGCCCCGCGCGCACGAGGCTGAAGGGGCGAAGCGCGTTCATGCGGGCGGTCTTTGATGAGTCGATGAGGCGGATGTCCGGTTGGCGAAGTCGCGCGGCGGCGTCCTCGAACACGCGGGCGCTGAAGCGGTCGTAGACCGCGTGCTCGCTTTGCCCGCGCGCCTGATCCGAGGCGGATTCTAAAGCGGATATCGTGCACGGGTTCGCGCTTCGTCCCGCCCCGCCGACCGCCGCTCGCAGTCGCCCCGGCTCCCATGCGTCGGCGGCGTTCTGCTCCGCTCTTACATCACCAAAATCAAAGTCCGCCTCGAGCCCGGAAATAAGCGGTCCCCACAGCGGGCACGAGCCGAGGGGCTCACCGCAGCCGCAGATCGAGTTATGCAGGTCGGCCATCCGTGTGAGCTGCTCGACCTCGCCGAGCCCCTCGATGTGGGGATTGGCCGAGAGAATGCGCTCGAGAAGCGTCGAGCCGCTTCTGCCGTAACCGGCGATGTACACGACTTTCGCGCTCATGTCATCCCCAACAGTCGGCGGTAGGCGCCGAGAATGGTTTCCACGCTGTGCTCCCACGAGAACGACTGCGCACGTGCCGCGCCGCGCTCGGAAAGGTCTGCCGCGAGCTCGGGGTTGCTTCGAATGCGGCTTATCGCCTCGGTGAGGGCGGCCGAGTCGCGGGGGTCGGAGAGCGTTATCGCGGCATCGCCTACGACCTCCGGGATGGCGAAGGCATTCGAGGTGACCACCGGGCAGCCGCAGGCCATCGCCTCGAGGTTCGGCATGCCGAAGCCCTCGTAGAGTGATGGGAAGACGAACACCTCGGCGAGGTTCATGAGCTCGACGATCTCTTCCTTCACCAAGAATCCGGGGAAGATGACGCGGTCGGCAATGTTGCGTTCTTCGAGATAGCTCTCTACGGTCGGGTTCTGCCATCCCGAGCCGGCGAGCACGAGGCTGAGCTCGGGGTGAAGCTCCGAGAGCGTGGTAAAGGCCTCGAGGATCGTCCAGGGGTTCTTGCGCTCGGAGAACTTGCTGAGGTGAAAGACAAAGGGTGTGAGCTCCGCGAATTGGCTCCGCCCGAGCCTGTCGGGGGACAGCCGCCGGAAGCTCGGATCGACGGCGTTGTAGATGACGTCGATGCGCTCGGCGGGAACCCGGTAGGTCTCGACCATG